>JBDQKN010000224.1:0-3360 GCA_040263235.1 Ilumatobacteraceae bacterium | reverse complement strand
TGACAGAGCACGGCCTGGAAATGCTCAAACGGGCCGTCCCCGACCACGTTTCGAGCGTCCGTGCGCATTTCATCGACCTGCTCTCAGAGACCGAGATTCGGACACTCGGTGCGGTCTTCGAGAAGGTTCGCTCCCACCTACAGCGGCCCGAGGAATAACCTTGCAATCAAGCTCTTGGCAACGGCGACGGTCTCAGCCTGACGTACCCGCTGCGGCGAGGGCGTCCACGGTGGCCTGCATCGTTGCCCGATTGTGAGTCACACGATCACCAACGCCGGTGCCGATGCGCCCGAGCAGTTGCACGAACAGAGACCGGCGATCGACAAACCACTCGTCGAGCCGGGTTCTCCCGTTCTCGTCGGTCATGGTGAATCCCCACTCTGCGACCGCCATACCGAAGAGCGACACGTCGAAGGCGAACCGTTCGCCAGGAACAGAAGACACCACTCGACAACTAGTGGCCCAGCGCCGCCACCCGCGTCGGTTCGCTCCACGGAATCGTGAACCGACGGCAGGTCCGGTGGCGCCACCGATCCAGCGGCATGAGGTGGTTTCAGGTGACCAATCACCCATCCGAGTCACATCACTGACCAACTCCCACAGCCGCAGCGCCGGAGCATCGGTCACGATGGATACAGCGGCATCAGCGGTCATTGACTGACCATAGACCGATATCGCTCACCCGATGTCGTTATCGACGCCACTGAGGAATGACAGACGTCGCTTCCAACGAGCACCCGAATCCCGCAGGATTGCATCGAACGGGAGGTCGGACATGGTGAACTCACTCAAGGGCGCCGTAGTACTCGTCACTGGCGCAGCGCGCGGAATGGGTGCTTCTCATGTTCGTGGACTCGTCGATGCCGGGGCGATGGTGATGGCCACCGATGTACTCGATTCCGAAGGTATGGCTCTTGCAACATCGACGAACGGTCCGGTTGCCTACCGGCACCACGATGTAGCGGTGAGCGCCGACTGGGAGTCGACGGTCACCGCTACCGAAGAAACCTTCGGCCCGGTGAACCACCTTGTTAACAACGCAGGCATCTTGAGCTTCGGGTCGATTGAGGACATGTCTCTCGCTGAGTTCCGTCGGACCCTCGACATCAATCTGGTCGGATGCTGGCTCGGCATCCATCACACGGCGCCCTCGATCCGACGGGCCGGCGGTGGTTCGATCGTGAACATCTCGTCGACTGCCGGACTTCAGGGGTACGCCAACCTTGGCGCCTACGTTGCGAGCAAGTGGGGCCTTCGCGGATTGACCAAGACCGCTGCCCTGGAACTTGGACCAGCCATCCGGGTGAACTCGATACACCCCGGTCCGATTCGCACACCGATGATCGTCGACATCGATGCAGAGGCACTCTCGGCAGCTCAGCCGATCCCACGAGTGGGAGAACCGCGTGAGGTCACCGACCTGTTGCTCTACCTGCTGGCCGATGCGACCTACTCAACCGGGCATGAGTTCGTGATCGATGGGGGAGCCGTGGTCGGATCACCGCTTGCGCTACCCAACGCTCGCTGAACCACCTGGCAGTTGCCCTCTGCAGATCGTTCTGGTGCGGTCAAATCGGCGACCATTGGCCATGGTGAAATTGACGTTCTGCCTCCGTCGCCGTCCCGATCTCACAGTTGCCGAGTTCTCCAGATACTGGGGAGAGGTGCATGCACCGCTGGTCGAGGCACGCGGCTCCATCCTCGGGATCAGGCGATATGTGCAGGTGAGAACTGTTGACGCTTCGTCACTCCACAAGGCACTCCAACATCGCAACGGTGGTGCACCTGAACCCTTTGACGGAATCGCTGAACTCTGGTTTGACGACATGGATGCTTTTGTCGCCGCCCGTCATCCCGACGCACAGACTGCTGCGATCGAACTCCTCGAGGACGAGCGGCGATTCATCGATCTTCCCAACTCGCCGATGTGGCTCGGCGAGGAACGGGTCATCCTTGGATGACTTGAGCGATGTGCGACCGTAGGCGGCTGACTGCGTCAGGGGTTCGTGAACCCCACCAGAACAGGTCCTGTCCATCGACTCGAATCGTTTGGGCGACCATCGATAATTCGGCGATGTGCTCGTCGGTGAAGCCGTACGGTTCGGACGGCACGAGGACCAGGTCAGGCGTCATCGTCGCCATCTCCTCAAGAGTTGTCTCGGGATAGGGCAGGTCGGATGCCGCAAAGACGTTCTCGACCCCAATCGACCTGAGGAGCGTCGATCCATAGGTGCGCGCACCGATCGTCATCCACGGTCGTCGCCATATCGGCACCACGACCCGACATTGCACTGGGTCGAGCTCGGGAGGTTGGGCTATGCGGGGTTCGGCCCCAAGGGCATCTGCCAGCCGTGATAACTGAAAGGAGAGGCCGCCGATCGAATCAACGTGAAGGGCGAGCACCCGGATACCTGCAGCCTCGAGCGCGTGTGAATCCTCCAGACGGTTCTCCTCGACATCCATCACCACCAGATCTGGAGCAAGAGCAACGATGTCAGCGATCTCTGGATTCTTCGTGCCGCCAACATGGCGGAGGTCGGGTCGTTCGCAGAAACGCGTGCATGCGATGGGTTCAAGGCCCCACGCGCTCAGGGTTTCGGTCACCGAAGGAACCAGACTCACCACCCGCACACACCGATCCTAAGAAGTGAGGGTCGGTAGCGTGTCAGTGGTGCGCCGACAGGACAAGGCCGATCGAATCGGACAGTTGCTTGACGAGCTCTATCCCGACCCACCGATTCCGCTCGACCACTCAAGCCCGTACACCTTGATGGTTGCCGTCGCGCTGTCAGCTCAGACGACCGACAAAAAGGTCAATCAGGTCACGCCAGCACTCTTCGCCGTTGCCGACACACCCGAGAAGATGGTGCAGCTGGAGCCTGAGGACATCCTCTCGATTATCAGAGAGGTCGGATTGGCTCCGACCAAAGCGCGGAACCTTCGCACCATGGCCGAACAGATCATCGATGCAGGAGGCGAGGTCCTGCCCGATTGGGAGTTCCTTGAATCGCTCGCCGGTGTCGGACATAAGACGGCGAGCGTGGTGATGTCGCAAGCCTTCGGCCATCCGGCATTCGCTGTCGACACCCACATCCATCGGCTTGCGGCCCGGTGGGGGTTATCGAACGGCACCACCGTTGAGCGCACCGAGCGCGATCTCAAAGCTGTGTTCGAGCGAGACACTTGGAACCGGCGGCATCTTCAGATCATCTTCTTTGGACGTGAGTACTGTCCGGCTCGCGGTCACGACCTGACCACCTGTCCGATCTGCTCATGGGCGGCGACCAAGGCCCGAATGCGCAAGGAGCTGGGGTGAATATCGAAGGCGACTACCTCCGGGATGGCGCAGTGTGCATCAGG
>JBDQKN010000223.1:0-3381 GCA_040263235.1 Ilumatobacteraceae bacterium | reverse complement strand
GTGGTGATTACGCGATGAGTGGACCACGTCGACAGGGACCGGGTGGACGAGCCGGTGGCGCACGCGGCCGGGGTGGCTCGGGTGGCGGTCAGCGCGGGCGATCCGGAGCGCCACGAAGTCGTGGAGCCGCACGTACGGGGCCGGTGCGTCGCGACGGAGAGGTGAAGGCCGCACGGCCCAAGACCCTCGGCGGTGGCCAGGTTGAGGGGCGTCAGGCTGTTCGAGAGTTGCTCATCGCGCAGCGGCGCAAAGTGCACGAGATTTGGATCTCTGCGGAACTTGAAGGCGATGAAGCACTTGATGGCATCGTTGGATTGGCCCGTTCGAACCGGGTGCCCGTGATCTACGTCGCTCGACGTCGACTCGAAGCAGAGGCCCGATCCGAGGCGCCCCAAGGGGTACTCGCGAAGGCGGCCGAATTGACCGAGATCGATCTGGCTCAGGTGTTGCGCCGTCGACCAGGCAGCGTGCCGTTCGTGGTCGCCGTCGATGGGGTGACCGACCCGGGCAACCTTGGAGCGATCCTTCGAAGCTGCGAAGGCGCAGGGGTCGATGCCGTGGTGGTTCCTCGGCATCGCGCGGTACATGTGACCCCGACGGTGGCGAAGGCGGCGGCCGGAGCCGTTGAACACGTTCCAATCGCGGTTGTCCCGGGTCTGCCCGCTGCACTGGCTCGGATGCGCGATGCGGGTATCTGGGTTGTCGGCCTTGATGACGCCGCCGACCGGAGCCTGTTCGAACTCGGTGATCTTGCAGCGGAGGCGGTGTGTGTTGTTCTCGGTGCCGAGGGGGCTGGCTTGTCTCGATTGGTGAGAGAGCGCTGTGATGTGATCTGTGCCATCCCGATGCTCGGGCGGGTTGAGTCACTCAACGTCTCGGCTGCGGCAGCTCTCGCGGCGTATGAGATTCGTCGTCACCGAGTCGGTTGAAATCGGCCTTCTCCGGCCCTGAGGCTGATCGGTAGTGTCAACTCCTGTGACTCCCCCCGGCTCTGTGCGCGGGTCACCCCACGCCCGGGGGCCTGATGGTGTTGATCGTCGCCGGTTCATTCTCGGCGCGGGCGCTGTCGCTGGTTTGATCGCAAGCGGTGTTGTTCCAAGTCTGAGTGGCGGGGCGGCATCGGCGGCAGGGGTGGAGGCTGGTGCCTCCCGCTTTGTGCCTCTCCCAGTTCAGTACCGCCTGTCGGATATGCGACTAGGACCCAACGGTCAGTACCCGTACATGGTGGTCTCGTCCGTTGGGCCAGGACACCACATCAAGGTGCAGGTCACCGGCCGCGGTGGGGTACCGGCATCAGCGACGGCGGCAGTCTTGTCGGTCACGGTTGTGAATCGATCGGGGTTCAACTTCGTGACCGTGTACCCCTCTGGGGTGGCCATGCCGAACGTCTCGAATGTGAACACCTCTGAGAGCGGCCAAGTGGTCGCCAACATGGCGACAGTTCGACTTGGGGGCGACGGGTGCGTCGACGTGCAAACTCATGATGACTGTGAGGTGATCATCGACGTTGCTGGCTACTTCGACCCGGTCACCGAACCGGTGGCTGCAGGTCGGTTGGTGACACTTGACCAGCCGGAGCGTGTTCTCGACTCCCGTCTCACCGGAACTCGACCGAGTTCATCACGTCGCCAGGCGGTCGACCTTGCTCGCTGGGTGCCAGTGGACGCTGTCGCTGCTGTGGTGAACCTGACGATTGACGGCACGACCGAGGGCGGCTTCGCCACGTGTTTCCCGCTGGGTGAATCGACGGTACCGAATGCGTCGAATCTCAACTTCGACGGCGCAGATCAGACACGAGCGGTTGGCGTGGTGGCTCGAATCGCTACCGATGGTGCACGTCGGGGTTTCCAAGTCGCGATTGGGCCAACGAACTCGGGTGCTGCCGGCAATCTCATCGTCGATCTTGTCGGCTACTACACCGGTGAGGCAGCGGCAGTATCGGCCGACGGCCTTTTTGTGCCCGTAGATCCGGTCCGAATTACCGACACACGCCTTCCGAACCCAGCTCGGATGTGGCACGACTGGATGATCGAGGCCTCGGTGCCTGGCCGGGCGGCCACAGCGGCCTCTGCGGTTGCACTGAACGCCACGGCAGTCGACTCAGTGGGATGGGGATATCTGAGTGTGCTGCCGGCTCGGTCATACCGGTGGTCGTCGGCTCGACCCGGCGACCGTCCGAACGTTTCGAGCGTGAACTTCGATCGAGCCAACCAGACCGTTGCCAATCAGGTGCTGTGCCGCGTGACCGAGGGGCACGGTGTGTCGGTGTACTCGTTCACGGGTAGCCATGTGCTGCTTGATCTTGCCGGCTTCTACACGGGGACTCCGCGGCAACCGGCGGTGGCGGCTCCCTCGAATCCGAACCCCCAGTCGGTGGCACCGGAATGGACGCTGAGAATCCCGCGGCTTGGCGTCGAGTCGCGCGTGTTGGAAGGCGATTCAGTCGAGATCACCGATGCCGGCCACAGCTGGCACTGGTCAGGCACCGGCGATATGGGAATGTCAGCCAACGTGGCGCTGTTTGCGCATCGAACGTCGGCTGGAGCGCCGTACCGCAATATTCACCTACTCCAACCTGGTGACGCGATCGAGATCGTGACCGACGACAATCGCCGGTTCGAATACGAAATGGTCAATCGACTGCTGACCACCGATGACCGTGATGAGATTCTTACTGCCTCACGATCGCTGAGTGCGCCGAGCATTGCGCTGATCGCGTGCACGAGGAGCAACTTCTTGCCGACGAGCCTCGACTACCGGATCGTGGTCAATGCGCGCCTTGTGCGAACGTCCGAGTTCTGAGCAGCCGCTCGCTCGGTAGCCTGAGGGGCCTTGCCGGGTTAGCTCAGTTGGTAGAGCACTTGACTTGTAATCATGTGGTCGCGAGTTCGATTCTCGCACCCGGCTCTCAGTTCGAAGACGCCCCGTGCTGTGAGTAGATAGCTCCCAGATGGTGAGCCACAACATCAGCGAAACGGATCGGGCTGAACAGCGGCGTGCTGTCCCGTGTCACGCAGGCGGGAACGGGTTCGATGACGGCGTTCATATGGGGGTCACAGAACAGAACGCATGAGAAACGTTCACGTCCGGACCTGTTGTCGACCCGATGAGGAGTGGCAAGCAGTCGGCCGTTGCTCCATCGGTGCAGCATCGATCCTGCATTCATCACGAAGGCCCCATCGATCGGTTCGACATCTATCCAAGTGCCGTCAGGGCGGGCAACCTGCAGACCACCAGTCGAGTCCTGAGCGACGAACGTGATGCCGCCGAAGTCGGTATGTGGCGCTGAACCGAATTGGTCGATGGGCGCATGGGCTGGAACCGGGGGATAGTGCAATAGACGGAACCAGGTGGTCGGAACCCGATAGGCGCTCGTGATAC
>JBDQKN010000222.1:0-3421 GCA_040263235.1 Ilumatobacteraceae bacterium | reverse complement strand
CTTGCGATCACGCTGGAGAGTATCGATACCAGCATGAACACACTGGCGAACAACGCCACTCTCGAAGGTGCCGGGCGATGACGATTTTCGTGGCTGAAATATTCGCCGGCATCGACCCGGAAGGCACCGAGGATCGGTTCCTGTTCTCGACCGTAGCCTTTCACACCGGCGGCGGAGGCAGCCCGGCCAACACGCCAGCATATGAGCGCTTGTTGCAGCCGGCGAACTTCGAGCGGTCGCTCGCGTCGGACAAGCTGCTGTTCGGCCTCACGCAGACTGGGTACGGGGAGTGCGTCCTTGCGAACAGAGACGGCGCGCTCGACGACTTCCTTGCCTATGCGGTAGACGGGCGCGAGTTCAGGCTATGGACCATGGACGGGACGACCCCGACATATGAGGCATTCCCGACCGCTGGGTGGGGCATGGTGTTCAGTTGCTCCATGCAGTCCATCACGAGTGACGGTGCCGTTCTGCGCATTCGCCTACGCGAAAAGGTGTCCAAGCTCGACACTTTGGTCTGCCCCGCCTTCACCGGCGCAGGCGGGGCCGAGGGCACTGCGGAGATGGAAGGTCAGCCTAAGCCTGTCGTGTTCGGCTCGCCGTACAACGTGTCCCCGGTGCTGTTGAATCCGTCGTATCTGACCTACTTGGTCAGTGCCACCGGGAACGTGAGCGGGGACCACCTGAAGGACAGTGGGTCGGTGGTTGCACGTGCACTGACGGCCGGGGTTCAGGAGGACGATGCAGCGGCGAACTTCTCTGCGCTGCAGGGTCTCTCTGTCCCCATTGGACACTATGCGACACACGCTACGTCGGGGACGTTGAAGCTCGGATCGCCCCCCGTCGGGCAAGTCACCGTTGACGCGAGGTCAACCGACAGCAGCAATCCGTCGGACGTGCTCCTTGCCATCATCGAGCACGCAGGAATTGCGACCAGCGGGGTGTACATCGAAACGAACCCGACGGACTTTGCCGCGCTGTGGTCGTGGGCGGACGGAGTCGGGTCCAAGGTCGGCGTGTTCGTTCGGGATCTTTCGACCAAGCACTCCGACCTCATAAACCAGATCACGACATCCATCGGGGCGTGGGTCGGGCGAGATAGGAACGGCGAAATCCGGTGCGCGCTGGTCATTGATCCGGCCGACATGACATCGGTGCTGACTTGGTACGAAGACGAGTTCATGTACGTCAAGCGGGTGGTGACTGGTGACCCCGGGAGAGGGGTTCCTTACGGGGCCATAAAGCAGAAGTACCCGCGCAACTGGACTCCGCAACAATCTGGGCTGGCCGGCGTGGTCCCGGCCTCCGTTCGCAAGGAGGTGAGCGAGGAATTCCCGCTTGCCACTACCGTGGTGTGCGAGCAGATGTCATCCACACCGCCTACGACTGTCCCTGTGACAGACCAGTTCCTCGGGGCGAAAGACTACGTCATCGAGAGTTACGGGTCCGGCCGCAGGGTCACGTCCGTTGGTGCGCTGGAAGCGACACCGCCGGCACCGGCGTCGCAGTTCGCCGCCCTGCTGGGGGTGCCGCGGGATCTGATCGAGGTTCAGGTGCCGTTCAGGTATTCCGACCATGCCGTGCTGGAGCTGGGCTGCTGCGTGACGATTCAATACATGCGGTACGGGCTGTCGTCTGGGAAACAGTTCATGGTGGTCGCGATTCGATACCAACTGTCCGGCATCCCGATGACAACGCTGACCTTGTGGGGGTGACGAGTGTCCAACAACATCATGCTCGGGTGGCCGAATCACGTCGACCTCGCAACATTCTCTGGCGGTACGTGGAGCGCATCGCCGTACCAATTGTCGAACATCGGGCTTCACGAAATCACTAAGGTCGCGCGGTCCGATGACATCACAACCGCATCGACGCAGTTCCAGGTCGACCTCGCGGCAGCAAGGCGCGTCCGGGTAATCTCCGAGATCAACCACAACGCGCCCGAGGACGCGCTGCGCAGGATCAAGGCCGGAACGACTGCAGGGGCGAGCGATCTGTACCTGGGTGACTGGGAGGACTTCCACGGGATCACCTATTCCGAGGGAGGGATCGAATTCAGCAACGGCGGGTGGTGGGGCGCTGGGCCAACGTCTCCGGCCTCGTTCGTCTATGGGAATCCGTTCATTGGCGTGTACGTTCTGCCCGCCGACGTTACGGCCCGGTACTGGTCGATTGAGTACGATGTTACCGGCAGCACAGTCGACCATCTTCAGATTGGCCGGCTGTTCATGGGGCCTGTCTACCAGCCGGAATTCAACGCGGTCTATGGGCTGGTGGAAGGGATGGTGGACTACTCACAAATTCAGAAGCTACCCAACGGCGGGATCGTCATCGCCGAGGCGCGGTCTGGCAGGACGGTGCAGTTCGAGTTCCCTCTGACGCGAGCTGGTGCAGAGGAGTACCGCATCCGCGAGATGCTGCGGATGCAACGGACTATCGGTGACATCCTCTATGTGCCCTATCCGTATGAGCCGGACAAGCGCCAGATCAAGGGCTTCCTGGGCCGGCTCGAAGAACTCAGTGGCATGAACTCGATCGGCTATCTGCGCCGCTCGATCGGTCTGAAGCTGACGGAAAAACTGTGAGCCTCGACGCGACGTTCTATGGGTTCGCGAGCCTCGCGGACGCTAAGGCGGCATGGCATCAGCAACTCGCGCGCATCCTGGCGACGATGCTGGATCGCGGCGTCATCATCGACGCGCTGCTGCCATCACCGCCCGCGAGTCAGCAGATCGTCGCGACCGACGGTGCCGCGCCTGCGATTCTCTGGGCACTGTGGCGAGCGCTTGAGGGCGGCTCGATCACGTCCAGCTACTGGCAGACGACGACGGGTGAATCCTACCTACTGGAGCCGGCTGCGACGGATGATTTCTGCCAGCAGCTCACGTTAGGGATCACGAAGTACATCGGCCTGTGCAAAGCGAACGCGCGCACGATCGGCGATGCCATCGACGCAGCGGGAACGATCAATGCCGTGCTGGTCATCGACATGGGCGCTGGGTGGCCGAGCAACGAACTGGCGAGCGGCGTGTCATGGGATGAATTCCACACGTTCCTATCGCTCACCGACACGCCCAATTCGTACAGCGGCGCAGGCACCAAGCTAGTCGCCGTCAACAGCGGCGCGACTGCGCTTGAGTTCGTCAGTCGGACGTTCATCGGGCTGACCGACGTACCGAGTTCGTTCTCTGGCGCTGGCTCAAAACTGGTCATGGTCAACTCCGGTGCGTCCGCGCTGGAATTCGTCCCGGTGCCTGCGCTGCCATACCTGCTGGCATTTGATGCGCCTGGCGTTCCTACGGCATCGATGATCGTGTTTCATCACGTGTTCACGCAGGCGGTCACGTTCGTTGCGAGCCTTACTGGCAGTTACGTGAAGGCTGGCACTGCCGCGACCGCGCAAACGGATTTCGACCTGAAG
>JBDQKN010000221.1:0-3423 GCA_040263235.1 Ilumatobacteraceae bacterium | reverse complement strand
CGCCGGCGCCGCGAACGCTTCTTCCACCAGTGAGCAGCACTGACAGTACCCATGACCTGGACGAGGTGATTGGCGCAGTCGATGTGCTCTATCTGCTTCGTATGCAGAACGAACGAATGGGTGCCGCTCTCCTTCCAGGAGGTTCCGAGTACTCAGATCGATTCTCGCTCACCCGCGATCGCGCCAACAGACTGAGGCCCGATGCGTTGGTGATGCACCCAGGTCCGATGAATCGGGGGGTCGAGATCAGGGTGGATCCATCAGATCTGCGGCAGTCGGTGATCACCGAACAGGTAACGAACGGAATCGCTGCCCGTATGGCCGTGCTTTTTGATCTGCTCGGTTCACCAGCGTCGATGGAGGAGGGAAGTTGAGCCAGGGATTGTTATTCGCAGGTGGCATGGTTATCGACGAGCGAGGTGAGCGGCGTGTCGATGTTCGAATTACCGATGGGGTGATCATCGAGATTGGAACCGAACTCGAGCACCGCCCAGATCTCGAGACTCGGGTTGACATAGCGGGATGCATATTGAGCCCGGGCTTCGTCGATCTTCACACACACCTCAGGGAACCGGGGATGACCGAGGCAGAGACCATCGCAACGGGTTCCCGGGCTGCGGCGCTCGGTGGTTACACGGCGGTTGTTGCAATGCCGAATACCGATCCCACCCAAGACTGCGTTGAGGTCGTGGAGTTTGTTCGTCGGCGCGGAATCGAGGTTGGACTCTGCGATGTTCGGCCCTCAGGTTCGATCACTATCGGACGTCAAGGAGAGCGCCTCAGTCCATTCGCTGAACTGAAGGCTGCGGGGGTTCATCTGTTCACCGACGACGGCTCCGGAGTGCAGGACGCGGGGCTCATGCGCCGGGCGCTCGAATACGCCGGTGAACTCGGCCTCGTATTGGCCCAGCACTGTGAGGTTTCATCGATGACTGGTGGAGCCGTGATGCACGAAGGGGAGTGCTGTTCACACCTCGGACTTCCCGGTTGGCCTGCATTAGCAGAGGAATTAATGGTTCATCGCGACATCGAACTTTCTCGGATCACCGGTTCCCCGGTGCACCTCTTGCACCTATCGACGTTGCGAAGTGTTGATCTGGTTCGAGAGGCAAAGGCCGATGGTCTACCGGTGACAGCTGAGGCCACTCCTCACCACATCAGCCTGACCGATGAGGCGCTGCGCGCTTTCGATGCGCGCTTCAAGGTGAACCCTCCGCTTCGCACCATGGCGGATGTCGAGGCGGTGAGGGCTGGGCTGGTCGACGGAACCATCGATGCCATCGCCACCGACCATGCACCGCATCCGGCACGCGCAAAGGAACGTCCACTCGACGAAGCGCCGCCCGGGATGCTCGGACTTGAAACAGCGCTGGGCGTGGCCCGGTCTGTCCTCAGTGTCGATTGGAGTCACCTTCTCGGAGCGCTCTCATGGCGTCCGGCCCGCATCGCTGGGCTCGGGGAGGTCCATGGTCGGCCGGTTGAAGTTGGAGAGCCGGCGAATCTGACCGTAATCGACCCTGCCGAGGAGTGGTCGGTAGACCCTGCTCAGTTGGCAAGTCTCAGCACGAACACACCCTTTGTGGGCATGGGGCTGAAATCCCGTGTTCGCCACACAATCCTCCACGGTCGGCCCGTGGTTCTCGATGGAGTAATCACGTCATGAATCAGGACATCATCAACGGCTCGCTCGTCCTCGCCGATGGAAGCACATTTGAGGGCGAACTGATTGGGGCCACCGACCGTATCGGCACCGGAGAAGTGGTGTTCAACACAGCGCTTTCCGGTTATCAAGAAATCATCACCGATCCCAGTTACGCCGGACAGATCATCACCTTCACCTATCCTCACATCGGTAATTACGGGGTGAATGACAACGATGCCGAATCCGCATCGTTGTACTGCCGAGGGGTTGTGGTGAGAGACCTTGCCCGCAGGCACTCGAACTATCGAGCCATTGGAGGGCTGAACGACTACCTGCGTGATCGGGGCATTCCCGGTATCGCTGGTGTCGATACCCGTCGGCTAACACGCCTGCTTCGCTCGCATGGCGCGATTGCTGGCGCATTTGGCGCCGAATCTCATGCTGATCTGCTCGCTGCAGCGAACGCAGAGCGCGGAACGGACGGGGTCGACCTTGTGTCAACGGTTACCACGCAGTCGCCGTACATCGTTGGCGAAGGTCCTCGCCGCATCGTTGCCTACGACTTCGGAATTAAAACCACCATCTTGCGACACCTTTCTCAACTCGGCACCGTAGAGGTGGTACCCGCTGGGACCCCGGCGGGCGAGGTACTTGCTCGGAACCCTGATGGGGTGTTTCTGTCGAACGGTCCCGGTGATCCCTCCGTACTCGACCACATCGTTGGCGAGGTTCGGTCGCTGATCGGCGAGGTGCCGATCTTCGGAATCTGTCTTGGGCACCAGATTCTCGGCAGAGCTGTTGGTGCCGACACGATCAAGTTGCCATTCGGTCACCACGGCGGGAACCATCCGGTGAAGGATCTGGCCACCGACCGCATCGAGATCACCTCGCAGAACCACAACTTCGCCGTCGACCCGGGGTCGTTCTCGGGTCTGGCGAAGAGCGTCAGGATGACTCATATCAACCTCAATGACGACGTCTGCGAAGGCCTCGAGATCGTCAACGAACGGTGCTTTAGCGTTCAACATCACCCTGAGGCGGGCCCAGGCCCTCACGACAGTACCTATCTGTTTGATCGCTTTCGCGGCCTGATGGATGGCCACGTTTCCGACCCCACCGACTGCCAGGAGCACTGATGCCTCGCCGCGACGACATCTCTTCGATCTTGATCATTGGATCTGGACCGATCGTTATCGGTCAGGCCTGCGAGTTCGACTATTCGGGCACTCAGGCCTGTCGCGTTCTTCGAGAGGACGGGTACCGGGTCATCCTTGCCAATTCGAATCCAGCGACGATTATGACCGATCCCGATTTCGCTGACGCTACGTACATCGAACCGCTCACATGGGAAGTCGTCGCAGCGATCATTGCCAAGGAGAAGCCCGACGCAGTACTCCCGACGATGGGCGGGCAGACAGGCCTCAACGTTGCGATGGAGCTCTTCGAACGGGGCGTCATCGGCCGACCAGGTACTCCGGAAATGATTGGTGCGAATGCTGAGGCGATTGCAACGGCCGAGGACCGACAGCTCTTCAAAGAGGCCATGATCGAGATCGGTCTCGACGTTCCGCGCTCGGGTGTTGCACACAACATGGAAGAGGCCCGAAGAGTGGTCGAGGAGATTGGGTTGCCGGTGATCATTCGGCCCGCCTACATCTTGGGAGGTCGGGGAACAGGTATTGCTTCAACGCCAGAAGAATTCGAGAAGGTCGCTCACAATGGAATTGCAGCCAGTCCGATCGCTGAAATCCTTATTGAGGAGTCCATTGCAGGGTGGAAGG
>JBDQKN010000220.1:0-3478 GCA_040263235.1 Ilumatobacteraceae bacterium | reverse complement strand
AGGAACTCAACGAGTTCCTCACGATGTTCTACGGGCGCATGTACGAACGCGACGAGCAGTGACAGCATCGAGTTCGTCATCTGATCGACCTCACTGAGGTCATTGTAAGTATTCATTACTTGCCACTAGAATTCGGGCATGGATCGCATGCTCAGGGTCGTTGCCACCGGACTCCTCCTCACCTCGTCGTTCGCCATACTCGGATCGAACACACCTGTGTCAGCAGCCCCCAGCGACTCCGACGGTGACGGCAAGCTAGAGATCACTACCTGTGACGAGTTGTTCACGGAACTGGCCGGTGGCACCTCGTCGACGCCGAAGGCCGGCGACTATGAACTCCTGCCCGCAGGTTCCACCTTCGACTGCACATCAGGATCACCGCGAAGCCCAATGGGGTACTTCTCCGGCTTGCTTGACGGCAACGGAGTCACGTTGGCAGACCTTTCGATCTCGTGTTCTGCCCACAATTGCGGGCTGTTCGAAACGCTCAGCCCAGGGGCTCAGCTAACTGGCATTACCTTCGCCGATGCGGTCGTTGCGGGCCCATCGAACAACTTTGTCGGCCTGCTCGCCGGCCAGTCAGGAGCCTCCACAAGCACCACACCCGTATTGGTAGACGACATTGCGGCTACGCGCATCACAGTAACCGGAGCCAGCTACGTAGGCGGTCTTCTCGGCGCCTGTTGGTCGTGCGACGTGAGCGCCATCGACGTCGACGGGTCGGTTACCGGCGACTCAACTGCGGGCGGCGTCATCGGCATGTTTGGTTCCGACACAATCACCGGAGGATTCATCGGCCTGCAGAGAATCTCCAACTCAACCTCGAGCGCAACGGTCACAGCCGATGATTATGTGGGAGGCTTCGTAGGTCTCGCCTTTCGTGGGGACTTCTCGTTGACGTCAGGCATTTTCGACTCGACATTCGATGGGTCAGTGGCCGCCGTGGGACAGGTGGGTGCAAATCAAGGCGGCGGCGGATTCATCGGCCAAATCAGCGGCATTTCTGGGGGCGGCAGCACCGGCGGCTACCGACTCGAACGTCTGAGCAGCCTCGGCTCGGTCAGCGGTGTTGCCCATCTCGGCGGCATCGTGGGCTGGGCGAGACGTCGCGCTCAACTCGTTGACTCCTACTCGGAGGGTTCGATCTCGCAATCCGGCGGTAACGGGAGCTTCGGTGCTGGAGGTCTCATCGGCAATTGTGACCCGCCGATAGATGCAACGGTGCGGAATACTTGCACGATCGAACGCTCATATTCGGTGTCACAGATCACTGCGGGATTCAGAGCAGGCGGCCTCATCGCCGGTGGTATGACGGACCTCACTGACTCGTTCTTCCGCGGTTCACTCACTCGCGAGGTCGGCTCATCCGACACCTCCTTCGGCGGCGTTCACGCCCGAGGAAGGGACGCAACCTTCCTGAGGACCTATGCGGCGGTGTCGGCGACACAGGCGGTTGGCTACGGATTTGCGGGCGACGGTCAATACAGCCCAGCCGCATCGAAATGCACCAACTCGTTCTGGGACCAGCAGGCATCGACACGCCCCTATGACCCGTGCGCCAACGGAAGCGATGAAAAGATCACCACCGACGAGATGAAGACGGCGGCGACGTTCACCGACGCAGGGTGGGACTTCAGTTGTATCGATCCGGTGTGGGCGATCGATGCCACGATCAACGATGGCTACCCATTCCTCGTTGGTGTCGGGATGGGTGCGGGATACACCTCCGCTGAGGAACCTGTCACTATTCAACGAGCCGGCTCAGGCACGCTCACATCAGGACAGAGCGAAACGGTCACTTTCACGCTGTGTGAGTCGTCGAGTTCATTTAGCGACTCAAGCATCACTGTCACCGGTGGCACGCTTAGCAACTTTTCTGGGTCAGCAACGTCGTACTCAGCGACATTTACTCCCGCTCCGAACAGTTCTGGCACAGCGAGCATCTCGGTGGCCGCTGGTTCCTTCACCGACGGCGCCGGAAACGACGCAGGCAGCAGCACCGCGCTCACGATCCCGTTCAACACCGCACCCGCTCCATCGTTGCTGTCGTACGCGTCGAGCTCACTCTCACTCACTTCTGGCACGGCAATGACGACGCTCACCCCGACGGTGACTGGCACCGTCACCTCCTGGTCGGTGTCGCCGACGCTCCCCACCGGCCTGACCCTCAACACCGCAACCGGCGCCATCTCCGGCACACCCACCACCGCAAGTAGTGCACGCACCTACACGGTCACCGCGACCAATGCTGGCGGCTTTGCGACCGCCACGTTCTCAATCACTGTCACGGCGCCAGTAGTAGGTGACACGATGCCACCGGTGGTGTTCTTATACCGCAACATCCACATCCTTGCGCCCGGCGAGACGAACACGATCACGTTTGCGATTCCTGAGCAAGTCACTGGGTTCACCATCGATGACATCACGGTCACCGCAGGAACGTTGAGCAACTTCCAGAGCCTCGACCGGACCGTCTTCTCCCCCCAAGACGACGTGTACTCGGTGACATACACGCCGCCAGCGTCAAGCTCTGGTTCAGCAACCATGAGCGTGGCCGCCGGCAGGTTCACCGATCTGGCTGGAAATGCCAACCTCCCCAGCCTGCCAATCACCCTTGAATACAACACCGTGCCACGCGCTCCAGTCACTGATTCGTCGGGCGACCAAACCAGAGTCTCCGGCGGCGCTGGCCTCGTGATTGAGGATGACGGTGAGGCCACGGCAATTCCGGTTGTGGAAGCTGACAGCAAGGCGACGCTCACCGATGGCGTCAGCACGATGGCAATCAGGCTGAACGAACGGGTTCGTCTCAACACGGGCCGTGTGGAGGCACCACCCCGTGAGACCGTCGAAGTCTCGGGCTCTGGTTTCGAACCCGACACCGATGTCGAGGTGTGGGTGTTCTCTGAGCCAACCCTGCTCGGAACGGTCCTCGTTGACGAGGACGGGAACTTCTCCGCCGAACTCGACCTGCCGGCAACACTGCCGGTCGGAGACCACACCGTTCAGGCCGAGGGCCGGACCAGTGGTGGCGCACTCAAGGCACTAGCCGTTGGACTCACGATCGAAAATTCGTATGTGTTCGTCCCGGTCGAACCGGGTCGTGTCGTTGACACCCGACTATCAGGCAGCAAGATCGATGACGTCACACGTATCAAAATCTAAGAGCCAACCTTGCTCCTCTTCCACACCCGCACCGGAGACACCATCGGCGTCCCCGCCGGCACCGCAGCCGTCGCGATGAACATCACCGTCACCGGCACCGAAACCGGCGGCTACGTCTCGGTCTACCCCTGCGCGAACACCGACACCGCTGTCCCCAACACCTCAAACGTCAACTACGGACCAGACGCCACCGTCGCCAACTCAGCAACCATGCCACTATCCGACGACGGCTACATCTGCGTCAAAGCAGTCGGCACCACCCACGTCCTCATCGACATCGCCGGCACCCTCGCCAACGAGGTCTCCCCTAGCT
>JBDQKN010000219.1:0-3622 GCA_040263235.1 Ilumatobacteraceae bacterium | reverse complement strand
TCTCCGTGTGGAGGTGATGGAGCCAAGCCACACGAGGGCCACGCCACCACAACGGCGACCAGAACGGAACCCCGTTGAGGATCTCAACAACGGCGTCAAACGACCGCCGACGGGACCAGACCCGAGCCGACGCAGCAGCAAACACCGAGTAGGTCGAGCCGACCGGAACGACCTCGAATGGGCACCCCCGACCAAGCACTGTGCCATCGGGGGCGGTACGTGCATAAACAGTCACCTCGACACCCTCGGCGGTCCAACGCGAGAGGATCTCACGGGCATGAAGCTCCGATCCCCCAGCGTCGGGGTCACCTGGGGCCCTCCATGAGAGCACAGCCACCCTGAGCACGGTTTCGTACACTACGGCTCGCATGGCTCCGACCGGTGAACGCCCAGTCCGTGATCACACCCCGGCCTCCCTCATCGCCCTCCATGAAGCGGGCTACCGGGTGGTCAACTCAGCGATCGGCGATGGCATCGGTATCGACATCGGCTGCGGCCTTGGAACCGAGAGCTCATCTCTGATGCGACCCGGTCGACAGGTCATCGGCATCGACTACCACCACGAAACCGCATCCAGTGCAACTGCGCTAATCGACGGAGCGCTCTGCGCCGATGCACGCATCCTTCCGGTTGCCACTGGGGCACTCGACTGGGTGTGCTCCTCCCACATCATCGAGCACTTCACCGACCCTGAACGCCATGTCGCTGAAATTGCACGGGTTCTTCGCCCCGGTGGAACAGCAGTTGTGCTCACTCCAAACGAACCGGCTGACTTTGAGAATCCCTTCCACGTACACCTGTTCCGATCTTCGCCACTCCGGCAACTCCTCGAGAGGCATTTCGAGTCAGTGGCAGTCATGGGGCTCACCGGTAACGAGCGCGTGACAGGCGAGTTCGCGCGTCGACGTCGCACCGGCCAGCGCATCCTTGCCCTCGATGTCCTCAATCTCCGCCATCGCCTACCCGACAGGGCCCTCGCCGCTGTTCACTCAACTGGTCGGCGGCTCCTCTACCCAATCCTCAACCGAGGCAACGCCGAACTCACCACAGCAGACGACTTCCACCTGATGGAGGAAGGTGAGCCGATCACCGATGAGGTTCTGGTGCTCGCCGCATTCGTCAGAACGGCGTAAATCAGTCCTCGTACATGCGTTGAGCTCTGCGCCGGGTGAAGAGATCGCGCATTCCCCACAGCGTGACCAAGGCAAACGCCTCGCCGACGATTCCCCGACTCATCTTCGACTCGCCAGAAGCGCGTTCACGAAAGACGATCGGAATCTCAACCACCCGAGCGCTATACCGGATCGCCCGGTAGGTCATCTCAACCTGGAACCCATAACCACTCGACCTGATCCCATCCAGTCCGAAGCGCTGGATGATCGACGACCGGTACACACGAAATCCGGCGGTCGCATCGTTGATAGCCAACCCGAGAACAATCGAGGCATAGCGGTTGCCCCAGCGCGACAGACGAGTACGCGAACGAGACCATCCTTCGATGCGCCCACCCGGCACATATCGAGACCCAATGACCAAATCAGCACCGGCTCGCGCTGCTGAGAGCATCTCGGGCAGAGCCGCTGGATCATGTGATAGATCAGCGTCGATCTCGACAAGCAACTCGTAGCCCTCATCAATAGCCGCAGTGAAAGCGGTTCGATACGCATCTCCAAGCCCTCGTTTGGACTGGCGACGCGTCAGTCGGATCTGACCGAGTTCATCGTTGAGCCGTTCGACGGTCTCACAGGTGCCATCAGTCGACCCGTCATCGACCACCATGACATCGGCCTCAGGCACCGAGGAGCGGACCTGTCGAAGCATCGGCTCGATGCTCTCGGCCTCGAAGTAGGTCGGTACCGCTATCAGGGTGCGCACGGCGGCGGACGTTAGTCGTCGGTGAGGGCCGCCCAGCAACAGGCAGCCACGATCGACACCACAATCCACTGAGCCCATCCCATCGATGACGGCCACCAGAGGTCGACTGGCATGTCCCATCTGACCTGACGAATCGACGTCCATAACCACATAGCGGCCACTGGCGCACACAGGATCCACCGGCGACCCCTGCGGGTCAGTGGCGCAATCGCTGGAGCGATCAATCCGGCCAGACCAAAAGCGAGGGTCAATACAACAACAGCAGCGAGACCACGCCGCTCACCGACTTCGCCTGGCACCAGCGCTGTAACCGTGCCGCGCCGAAGAGCAAGAACGATCAGCAACAGGGTGACGAGCGCTCCAACCATCAAACCGAAATTGACGATTCGCTGTGGCCTCCAGGCAATCTCAATCTCACCAAGTGCCCCTGACGGAAGGTCCCATGCCATTGCGTAGCCATTCACCAACGTCGGCGGCCCGAGATCAACTCCGTCGAGACTGGCCGACCAACCCGACCCCCATGACTCAGCGAAAATGAGCCGGTCGGCCGGGGCCAGCAGGGTGGCAGAAACACGAGTGTCTGTTCTTGTCATCGGGAGATCATCGACGGTCACTGAGGTGCGACCGACTCCGGTGTCGAGCACCACACGATTGAGGTCGATGCCGCTCTGGTGGCCGGGGGCGCTTCGCAGCCGGTGACGTCCAGGGGCCAGGGTGATCGGGTTACAGCCGATGAGATACCCGTTCGCATCGAGGCGAACACCGATTGGTTCATCATCGAGGGTCAGAAGATCTAGACGACATACTTCTGCTGCCGACCCCTGATCGACGATCACCGGCGAAACCGCTATCACCCCCACTGGGAGCACTCTCGATCGGTCCGAGAATCGGTCGACCGTCGTCTGCACCGTCAGGTCGTCGAACTCGATCCGAACTCGATTCCCATCGAAGCCATCGAGATTCACCACGGCTCGACCCATCGCGTCGGGAGAAACGGTGGCTACGTGGCCACTGTCATCGCTCACTGTCACCGACCCGATCGTCGAGAAGATCGCACCGGTTGCAAGGTCGAGTTCGAGTAGTGAGGTCGCCGAGCGATCGACGTCGATCTCGATCCATGGGTCGACTGGATCGAACTCGGACACCCATGTCAGTTCGGTCACGCCGAGAAGTGCCTCGCTTGAGTTCTGCACGACACCGTCGGCCACGTGGGCTGACGGCGACCACATACCGGTGAGCGAGAACTCTTCCGGTCGGGCGAGATCGAATGAACGAATCAGCGCAGGTTCAGGATCGAAGCGATTCGCTGTCGAGGGATCGATCCGTCGCCGGTCGAGTACCACCGTCGTTCGACCCGTCGAATCGGGTGAACGACGATCCTCTGGCAGCACGATCCACTCGACGCTCGCGTCCACCCCGTCAAGGGTGATCTCGGCGAATCCGACGCCCGGGGAGTTGCCGTAGCCGGGTAGTGGTCCAACCGAGTCAGCGAGCACATCGATGCGAATAGAGGTGATCGGCTGACCGCTCAGAGCGATGCGTTGACCTGGAAACGTCCGTGACACTTCCACGAGGTCAACTTCGCTGGTCCACTCGCCTGCCGGGCCGTCAGTAGTGATCTGGATCCGCGTGATCCATCGGCCACGCTCCCCCACAATCGGCTGCAACAGTTCCACCCAGGCCGGGCTTTCGGTTGATGAGAGGCTGCCCTCCCAGTGAAGCGCTGATGTCGATTCGAGTGCAGCCC
>JBDQKN010000218.1:0-3640 GCA_040263235.1 Ilumatobacteraceae bacterium | reverse complement strand
CTGTCTCTCCCGGCTACTGAGGCAGTCGTGGGGGTCGCTGGGCATCTCGACCGCTTCATGGATGCTGGCGGGCGAATCGCGTGGGGCGCGGTGAGCACCGAGGGCCCCATCGGGGTGACCGCAACCCGGTCGTGGCACGCTCTCAGCTCACTGTGGTGCGACTTGGTGAAACGTGGCTGCGATCCAGGGCAGTTGCGCTCCCAGAGCCTGCTCAGCCCACATCGGGGGCTGGCGAGTTACTCGCCGTCGGTGGCTGAAGATATCTGTCTCTCCCTTCGTGACATTTCTCGAAGGGTTGCTGATCAGGCATCAGCGGCGAAGCTCGTGCTCGGTGCGTGATCTAAGACGCAACAGGCTCTCTCTACACTCGCCTGATGGACGCGATGTCGCCGGTGGGGAAAACCAGTGGTGAGGTAGCTCAGCGGGTTGCGTGGCTGCGCGGTGAACTCACTCGACACAATCGCCTGTACCACGAGCTCGACACCCCTGAGATTCCCGATGGCGAGTTTGACCTGCTCGTGAATGAGCTTCGGCGCCTTGAGTCCGAACATCCCGAACTCGTCGACCCTGAATCTCCAGGGGCAACCGTCGGCGGTATGGCGAGTTCGACCTTCGCTCCGGTGGTCCATGCAGTGCCGATGATGAGCCTCGATAATGCAATGGATTTGGAAGAACTCGTTGCATGGGGTGATCGGGTGGAACGAGCCCTCGTAGGTGAGTCGATCACGTATGTCTGTGAACCCAAGATCGACGGCCTCGCTATGAGCCTTCGGTATGTCGACGGCCACCTCATCACCGCTGCCACCCGGGGTGACGGCAGAGTGGGGGAAGACGTCACTGCGAATGTGCTCACCATTACTGATATTCCAAAGGACATTGTCGATGCACCGGAAGTACTAGAGGTCCGCGGCGAGGTGTATATGCCGACGAGTGTCTTCAACGACTTGAACGCCGCAGCGGAACGCGATGGCGAGCGATTGTTGGTCAACCCCCGCAATGCGGCAGCCGGCTCCTTACGCCAGAAAGACTCTTCGGTTACCGCTCGTCGTCGCCTTGCGTTCTGGGCCTACCAGACAGGAGAGGTTGTGGGTGGAGCGGCGGTGGCATCCCATCGAGGCAGCCTTGACCGTGTTGCTGCGCTTGGATTTCCGGTCAACCCGAAGATCACCGTTTGCGCATCAATTGCCGAGGTGATCGAGGTATGCCAGCGGGCGGTGGAGCAACGCCACGACCTTGACTATGACATCGATGGTGTCGTGATCAAGATCGACGACCTCGATCAACGCGAGCGAATGGGCAGCACCTCCCGGGCTCCGCGTTGGGCAATCGCTTTCAAGTTCCCTCCCGAGGAGCGCACGACTCGGCTCATCGATATTCAGGTTTCTGTCGGGCGAACCGGACGGGCCACACCGTTCGCGGTACTCGAACCGGTTTTCGTGGGTGGGTCCACTGTTGCGATGGCGACACTCCACAATCGAGACCAGGTCGCGGTCAAGGATGTCCGCCCCGGCGACACGGTCATCGTGAGAAAGGCCGGTGACGTCATCCCCGAGGTGGTGGGTCCGGTTCTTTCCGAACGCCTCGCCGACTCGGAACCATGGCAGTTTCCAGAGCGTTGCTCCTGTCCGATAGCAAGCGAGTTTGTTCGTCCACCAGGGGAGGCCGATACGCGTTGCGTGGAACCCGCTTGTCCGTTCCAGCGAGATCAACGCGTCATCTACTGGGCGACCCGTGGAGCCATGGATATCGAAGGTCTCGGCGAGCGCACGGTGATGCAACTGACATCTGCGGAGATGGTTCGCGATGTTGCTGACATCTATCTGCTCGAGGTCGACCAGGTAGAGACTCTGGAGGGGTTCGCTCGACCCAGCGCCGAGAAATTGATATCGGCCATCGACGACTCTCGGGGTCGGCCAGCCTGGCGTGTCCTGACGGGATTTGGTATCCGGCATCTCGGACCGGCGGCAGCTCAGGCGTTGGCGAGGTCATTCGGGTCGGTTCGCGCTGTGCTTGGGGCAACCGACGAGGCGCGTGCAGCGGTCGATGGAGTAGGAGAGGTGATCGCATCCTCGATCGGCCAGTGGTTCGCCGAGCCAGCACATCGCGACCTCGTCGATCGGCTCGACGGCGCAGGGGTCTCCTTCGACATCATGGATGGTCCGACTCGGAGTTCCGAACTAGTGCAATCCCTTGACGGTCGTGCAGTGGTCATCAGCGGAACGGTTCCCGGCCTCACCCGGGAGCAAGCAGCGGAGGCGGTGATGGCGAGAGGTGGCTCATCGCCGGGGAGCGTTTCAAAGAAGACGTTTGCCCTTGTGGTTGGCGAGGGGGCTGGCGCGAGCAAACTCTCAAAGGCGGAGCAACTCGGTATTCCTGTTGTGCCGGCCGACCGCTTTGACGACCTGCTCTCCACCGGCGACATACCGACCTGATGGTCAGACCACGTTGAAGCTCCAACTAAATGATCGCGCACGCGAATCGCCATCCTCAATCCGCCAGTAGACGACCTCTACCTCGTGCATTCCCGAGGTGAATCGATCCACCGGACCGTTGGCACTCGGAGAGTAGGTCAGCGTGTGGTTGCCGGGTTCGAAGACGGTGACGGGTGGAATCGAGACCTGAGCCCCTGGTTCCACCGGTTGGGACTGCAACTCGGAGAGGTTGACGGTTTCAATTTCGATTCCGTCGATGATCAGCAGACCGGTGTACCCGGTCGGCAGGTCAACAACTACGTCAGTTTGAGCGAGGGCTTGCTCTGCATCGGGCACGGGTGAGACCCGTTCGATCGTCGCAGGTAACGGAACTCGATCCTCGCCGGTGACGCCTACACGGATGCCTTGGGCCACGAACAGCAGTCCGACGGCCACAATTCCACTGACGATGAGCAGTTGGCGATCAACCCTCAGTCGACGTCGTCGTGGCTGCTCTGTCATGGACATGTTGCCATCGTGCCACCGACCTGACCGCGACCCCAACCGCAGCGGGTGAACCGATAGCGTCATCTGTCCGTGGATGATCACTCTTTTGATCCCGACCGCCTTGTCGGCACCGAGGTGGTGCAGCGGTATCGGCTGGAGGCCAGCGTTGCTACTGGCGCGAATGCGGCCATCTTTGATGCATGGGACGAGGAGGCTCGCCGCCATGTAACGGTCAAGATGATCAGGCCGGAACTCACCGAACGCAGCGGGTTCTCCGAGTCGTTCAGCGCGGCACTCGATCGATCCTCGACCATCTCCCATCCACAACTTGTCGCCTTGTTCGACTGGGGAATACACACCCTTCCGGTCGAAGCCGGATCGGCTACAGGCCGACGTTCGGCATTCACCGTTACAGAGCGGCTCGATGGTGGGAGCCTACGAGCCGTCTTTGATCGTGGTCGACGGTTGACCCCATCTCAAGCCCTTCAGGTAGGCCTCGACATCTGCCACGCCCTCGCCGAGGTGCATCGTCACGGTTTGGTCCACGCCGAGGTGACACCGGCCAAGGTGCTCTTTGGCGCTGACGGCAGAGCTCGTCTGGCCGATCTCGGACCAGCTGGTCTTCTCAACTCGATGGCGTGGGACGAACCGAGTGGCCTCGATAACCATGTGGCTCTCTATGCGTCACCAGAGCAGGCGCAGGGGGGCATGCCGACGGCGTT
>JBDQKN010000217.1:0-3651 GCA_040263235.1 Ilumatobacteraceae bacterium | reverse complement strand
GGTCTTTGCTGTGCCGTTCTCAATTGCTGCATCGTGGGCCGCCGATCGTGGTTCTTCGACGCTTGCGGTATGGCTGGTACTGGGCGCCGTTGCCGGCTTCTGGCTCGGCGCAGGTTGTGCCGCATGGGTCCAGCGTGTTGGTATGCCGCTCACCCATGGGCTCGTCACGGCCACTGGCACCTACCTCGTAGCCCAGTCGCTCTTCGTGCTCGTCAAGATCCTGAGCGGCGGCACTGTCAGGTGGTTCGGCTTGCTATTCAACTTAAGTGTCGTGTCACTCGTCGGGGTGCTCGGGGGTCTGGTCGGACGGCGAATGCGCAATCGAGGCGCTCTCCCCTCGAGCGAACGAGGGCCGGAATGATTCTCGTTGTCGACATTGGTACGACCAGTATTCGGGTCGCTGCACTGTCGACCGATGGAACCATTCATTGTCTCCGCTCGGCACCACAGCCGCCCGAAAGTCCAGTGCCCGGACTCGTGGAATTCGATGCGACAGCGATGGCATCGACCATGCTCGAGCTGGCATCGGCGGTGATTGCCGAGGTGGGCGTCGTCGATGCGGTCGGGGTCACCGCGCAACGTGCGAGCACAATCGTGTGGGATCGCGCCACCGGAATTCCCGTCGCTCAGGGACTTGGATGGCAGGACCTGCGCACTGTTGGCGAATGTATGGGTTTCACGGCGAACCATGGCGTTCCGATAGCGCCGAACCAGAGTGCAACCAAGGCAGCGTGGCTACTTGACCAGTGCGACCCTGATAGGACTGCTGACCTCTGCGTTGGAACAGTTGACTCTTGGGCTGTCTGGACCCTGACAGAGGGTCGCCTTCATGTCACCGACCCATCGAACGCGGCCGTTACCGGCTGGTACTCCCCCGAACTCGGCAAGTGGGACGAACGGCTCTGCGATTTATTTCGTGTGCCCATCACCTCTCTGCCGACCATCGTCGACACCGTTGGCGAGATCGGAGAGGCCTCCGCTCTCCCGGGATCACCTGTCATCGCTGCAATTGTGGGCGACCAACAGGCATCCTTGGCAGGCCAAGGATGTGTTCGGCAGGGTGCCGCGAAGATCACCTTTGGGACCGGAGGGATGCTTGATGTCTGCACCGGTGACAACGACCGGCTCCTTCATTCCGGCCACCGCAGCGAGCACGGTTGTTTCGGGATTGTCGCCTGGAGTCGGGCTGGTCATCGCACCAGTGGCGTTGAGGCGATCATGCTGTCGGCGGGGTCAAATATCGACTGGCTCCGTGATGACCTCGGGCTCATCACGACCAGTGCTGAGAGTCATGATCTGGCGTCCACCACCACTGAGAGCGATGGAGTCGTCTACGTCCCAGCGCCGCTCGGTCTTGGCACTCCCCACTGGGATTACGGCGCCAGAGGGACATTGCTCGGACTCACCAGAGGGAGCACCGCAGCACACGTGGTGAGGGCAGTTCTCGAAGGAGTCGCTCATCGGGGCGCTGACCTTGTTGAGGCCGCCGAGCTCGATATCGCCCTGCCACTCCCTCTCCTGCGCATCGATGGTGGGATGAGCCGGAATCCCACCTTTGTGCAGGCCTTGGCCAACGCCACTGAGCGACCGATTGAGGTTGCGCGCCACACGGAATGCACAACTATTGGCGCGGGACTCCTGGCAGCCGTCGGAATCGGACACCTGAACGACGTCGATGACCTCGCGGACCTCTGGATCGCGGACCACATTGTGGAGCCGTGCGGGCCTTCGAACCGGGGCCGGTGGGCGGAGGCGGTGTCGCGCTCAGTCGGATGGATTCCCGAGCTCTCGGCTCTGGACTTCTAGACTGGGAAGACGCGTGTCATCGCTGACAGAATCCCAAGCAGCGCACGCAGCAAGCACAGCGATGGACCGCCGAGACGACATGACCACCCCGAAAGGACCCGGCTCCGTGACGAACACCCAGGGAGAAGCCCCCGACACAGACCAACGGACCGATGTCCGCAGACGCCTTCTCGCCGGAGGAGTCGCAGCTGCTGCGCTGGCGCTCACAGGTGCCCGGCCTGCCTCCGCCGCTCTGAGCAACATGCCGCAGGCCGAGCTTGACCTGCTGAAGTACGCGCAGCGTCTTGAACTCACCGCTCGAGACCTGTACGACGAGGCAATTTCGTCTGGCTTGGACAGCCCCTTGCTCGAAGCGATGTCGGAACAGCATGAGGCATACGCACATAGAATCGCCGGGCTGAGCGGGCTGAGTGCTGACAGTCGAAATGACGAGTTGTTCGGTCGCCTCCGAATATCTTTTCGAGGCAGCAGCGCTCTCCAAGCGGCCTATGACCTCGAATCTGCAGCAGTCGCCACTCATCTTGAGGTCATTGGAATGATCACCGATGTCGATGCTGCAGCACTCGTTGCCTCCATCATCTCTGCAGAATCACGCCATTGTGTCGTCCTCGCCGATGTGCTCGGCCGTGGCAATGACCTCGGCGCCACCCTTGGCAATACTGCCGACCCGATCCTTCCCTGACCGCATGACTACGCCGAACAGCATCGAGGAATCCCAGATGAACCAGCACGCTGAATCCACTCACCCTCTGCCCAGTGGCATCGATCGACGCTCACTTTTGCTCCGTTCGGGAGTCGTGCTCGGAATGGGGGCGTTCCTATCGGCATGTGCGAAGAACTTCGGCGGTGATACGGCACCTGGACGTGTTGGCCTGGCCGATGAGGCGACGCCACTTCCCGATGCATCTCTCGATGACCTCGGTGTGGTGCGAACGATGCAGTCACTGGAATCAGCGGTGGTCGCAGCCCTGCAAACCATGGCCGGCGCCGGCATGTACACCTCGGCGCAGACCACCTACATCGACCGATTCATCGCTGATCACAACGCCGCATCGTCGGCGCTCGGGGATGCCGCTACGGCGGCTGGTGGTTCTCCTTACGATTGCCCAAACGAATGGTTCATGGAGCGATTCGTGCTCCCGGTCTACACCGCTGTAGCGGAGTCCGATGATGTGAGCCGTGATGCACGGTCAGCCACGCTGGCATTTGAGACCATGCTTGCTCACTCGTATCAACACATGGTTGGTCTCCTGACCGAACCGGCCCACCGCAAAATGATCATGATGCTCGGATCTTCGGCAACCCGCCGATCTGCGCTGTTGTCGATCCTGTGGACCGCGCCAAGTCACGGCTACCTCGGACCGGCCCTCTCCCCGGACGCAACTGAGACGGATGCCGCCGGATTCCCAATTCATTACGCGGTGCCGGCCACCTTCGGACTCGTGAGCCAAATTCCGGTCACGGTAGGTAAGCCCGATGACGAAGGGTCTCGTTATCAGACGGCATTCCAGACTCCTGCCGAGAACACCTTCGTCTTCGACTACATGTCCTGCTGAACGCCCTCGCGGTTCCATCGCCATAGACTCGCCGCCGACGGGGAGTTGACTGGGTGGCCGCGGCACGGCATGACCGTGTCGAGGAAAGTCGGGGCTCCACAGGACAGGATGCTGGCGAGAGCCAGGTTGGGGCGACCTGACGGATAGTGCAACAGAGAAAGACCGCCGATGGGCTGGGAAACCAGCCACAGGTGAGGGTGAAACGGTGTGGTAAGAGCGCACCAGCGTGCGGAGTGATCCGTACGGCTCGGCAAACCCCATCCGGAGCAAGGCCGAGCAGGGAGGGGAT
>JBDQKN010000216.1:0-3664 GCA_040263235.1 Ilumatobacteraceae bacterium | reverse complement strand
GTCTTGGATCGAACCCGACACGCCGATCACTGGCTCGCCGTCGAGCCGGGCGTGTCGGACGAACCCTTCATCTGGATGCCAGGTGGTGAGGTAGGTGCCGGCGTTCACGGAAGTCTCGAGCAGTGCTCTGCGGACCCCATCTTGGGTGATGGTGTTGATGTCGCTATCGAAGTCCCTGGGTCTCAGAATCTGCTCGGTGGTTTCCCCATCCCAGAGGATCATCTTCCTCTCGATCGCTCCGTCAACAAGTTCTTGGTACCGGACGATGACGCCGTCGCCGACCAGGACGGCCAGTGAGATCGTAACTGGTACCGGGAGGGTGACGATTGACTGCGTGGTGTCACCGTCGACGATGAGGAGTTGCGTGTCAGTTGAGGTTCGCAACCACACGATGGCCCGACCGTCAATGGCATCTTGGACCCACACGGACTGAGCGTCGTCTGGCGTGATGTTTCGGATGGTTGCGCCGTCGTAGGTGAGGAGCTGGTCGTCGTAGGTGTGAATGAGCAGCCGATCACCGGTGGAGAACACGGCGTCACATGCTGCGGTCGTCGAATCGAAGGCTTCGACGAGTTCAACGGTGCTTCCTTGAACCCGGTAGAGCTCTTCGCCGTTGCTCTCGTAGTCGGCACAGAAGTAGAGGTATCCGCCAAATTCCTCCATGTTGTAGGGCATCGAGGTCATTCCACCTGCGGGGCCGATACGACTAAGGGTTGATCCACTCACTCGATAGAGGTCGTCGTCGGCACCCGACTTGTTGTACGCGAGATACAGGTCGTCACCGAGGTGAGCGAACGCCTCGACTTGGATTCGACGACCTACACCGGCGTCGTCGAGAAGGGTGTCACTGGTGCCGTTCCAGTAGCGCAGGTCAAGTCCGTCGCCCACATCACCGACGTAAACAGCGCCGTCGCCGTGAGGGAAGAGATCCGCGTTGTCCACGGCGTCGAGCGCGACGAGGCCTTCGCTGCCGTCTGCGTCGAAGGTGTGCAGTCCGGGTGAGTCACCGCCGGTGAGTGCATACCGGATACCGCTGTCGGTGATGGTGAGGGCGACGGCTGCGCTTTGTGATCCCCAACTGGTGTCGGGGAGCGGTATGTGGTCGACGGTGGCACCGTCGTAGATGGCGTAACTGATGGTGGTGCTGGAGGTGATCTCTGCGGCAATCACGGAGCCGAGGTAGAACTCGCCGAACCATTCGAGTGCGGCGCCGTCGGGCACGAAGCCATTGATTTCACTGAGGCTGGTGCCGTCATAGCGGTAGACGTGATAGTCGGAGTTGCTGTCTGAAGCGCTGAGGATCGCTGTGTTGTTCCAGATGCCGTGCCAGAGAAGGTCCGAGGTTGATCCACCGACGGTGAGGTCGGCCAACTTGTGGACAGTGGGTGGGTTGGCTGCGGTTTCGATGTACGCAGGTTCGATATCGGCGGGACTGGCCCCAGGGTTGAAATCCGCAGTGAGCAGCAGTTTCGTGCCGAGGAGCACAACGTCGCCATTGCGCGCGCCGACGGTCGGATCGAATGGCCCAATGACCTGCGCGGTCGTCAATCCGGCGAAAGTGGCATAGGTCGTGCCGATATTGGCGCTGAAATAGAGAACGTCGTCAACCACGGCATGCAAGGTGAGGGCGCCCTCGATCCCGTCGCTTCCGGACACCACTTCAGCGAGAGGTGTGACGGTTGTGCCGTTGGTGAAATACAGCTCACGTCCAGTAGCAGGCAGATCAAGGTCAAAGTAGGCGTTGGTTCCGTCCGAGATCATCGACCCGATTGAGTCGATCGTCTCGCCGTTATGGAGGATCTCCGTGGCGGAGCCGTGACCGATGTTGAACAGCCGGTAGCCATTTGACCATAGGTAAACGATGAGTCCTGCACCGCCGGGTTCTGCCCAATACACGGAGCTAAAACCCGATCCCGGATTCAGGTCACCGAGGGGCTCAACGGTGTTCCCGTCGAAGGTGATGGGTTCGAATCCATCAGTGCCGTTATCAGCAATCAACAGGATGAAGTCGTCGGCTTCATACACCGGGGTCGAGACAATCCCGGTGCCGGGAACCACGCTGATGTCGGTGCCGTCGAGCTGCATCAGCCGCCGTCCGTTCCCGTCGTCGACTCCAAGGAAATAGTGGCGACCATTGAGTTCGATGAGGTCGACGGGATATGAACTGCTCCCGGGGTTGACGTCGACCATTGGGGTGACCGCTCCATCGACGATGGCCCTGAGTTCTGAACCACCATGTTCGGCGACGTCGGTGACGTAGAGCGTGCCGTCGATCTCGCCGAGGATTGCGCGTGCGTCGACTGGTGCGTCGGTGGTGGTCAGATCGACCACGCTTGCCCCGAGGGGTTGAGGGTCGACGGTCATGTCGTCCAGGGTCTGTGACAGCGCAGTCACCGATGTGGTGGTGACCGGTGCATCAACGACGGGAATCGCTCCCACCGGGTTGCTCGCAACGGTGGCGACCGACAGTGCGAGGGTTGCGGTCAGGGTGGCCGAAAGGACGTGACGCATCTGCAGACTGTAGCCAATTCAAATTGTCGGCGAGATTGCCTTTTCGTTTCAGGCGTTCACTGGTTCGCAGAGGTAGACGAGTTCGATTGGTTCGCAGCGGTGTGTGCCGAGATTGATGAGTGGATCTGCGTGTGCGCCGATCGCAACAACGGGTATTCCAATGAGTTGTTCGAGCGGCACGTCGCAGTCGGCGTAGATCATGCGAGCTGAGTAGTCGCCGGTGATGCCGAGTCCTACCCATGAGGCGGCGATGACGGTGTCTCGGTAGGCCTCGAGTTCTTCGAAGCTTTGGGTGCAGCCGTAGTCGGGATACAGATTGATGGTGGTGATGGTCTGGTCGGCGGCGATGTTGCCGAGGGCGTTGATGAGGTCGGGCATGTACGCCGCCCTCGCTGCTGGTTCGTCGACGATGCGTTGGGTTCCTGACCGTTGCAGGGTGATGGTGTCGGCGAACTGCATCACGACGGCGATGACCATCAGTGATGCGAGCATCCAGTTGGCACGGGGTTGTCTGCGCTGTCGTGACTCAGCCCAGTCGGTGAGGATGACCACCCCTGCGATCACCAGCAGATACGCCGGGATCCACATGAACCGACCGTTGGCTCTAAACGCGTTCATGATCGGGTCGACAGCCTCGGACAGTGACTGTCGGGCACCGTTCGCAAACCATCCGGTGACGAACACGAACACGATGCCGGTTCGCAGTCGACGACGATGTCGAGGATGAATCGGTGTGAACACGGGTGCTGCGAACCAGGCGATAGCGCACAGTGCTGCCCACACGATTCTCGGGCGATCTCGTAGGTCGAGGGTGCTCGAGGTGCCGTATTCGATTCGTGTGGAGATGGCGAGTGCGAAGCCCACGATCGAAGCGGTGAGAGCGGGCCGGTGACGAGCGATGAGTGACCGCACCTGCGCCAATTGGCCAGTGCTGGCGAAACCGGTCACCAAGACGATTGCTCCGAATACCACGATGAGTGCTGCTCCGGCACCGATCCATGCGAATCCTTCGAGGCTGGTGCGGGGCGGGAAGAGTTGACCCCCTGGCCAGAGGTCTGACAGTTGAGGGGCAACTGGCGAGAACAGGTTCGACGAGTAGAGCGGTCCGCCGAGGTCGGGAATGACGTCACGGGTGTGCATCCCTGATGCCAGC
>JBDQKN010000215.1:0-3679 GCA_040263235.1 Ilumatobacteraceae bacterium | reverse complement strand
TCGGCGAGTTCGTCGAGGAGGCGAGGCACCGAATCGCGTCGTCGGCACCTGAGGCTTCCCTTTGGGTGTTTGGCCATGTGGGAGACGGCAACCTTCATCTCAACGTGACAGGGGTCGATTCGGATCACGAAGAGGTCGACGACTTGGCTCTCTCGCTCGTCATCGAGATGGGTGGGTCGATCAGTGCAGAGCACGGCATCGGCACAGCCAAGGTTCGTCATCTCGAGTGGCAGCACTCGCACGCCCATCTTGAGGCGATGCGGTCGATCCGACGTTCGCTCGACCCAGCGGGAGTTCTTAATCCTACTGTTCTCGTGCCGATATCAGAATCAGGCAGCGTGGATTCGAAGGTTGGCGAGGTCGACATATTCGAGTGCTGAGATGTGCGTGCTTTCGAGCACCACGGGGCAGGCGTGACCCGCTTCGAATGCCTCTTGCCACCTCATGGCGCAGACGCACCATTGGTCACCGTCGCGAAGCCCAGCGAATCCGTAGGCCGGGATAGGTGTGGAGAGGTCGTTCCCCTTCGAGGCCGAGAAGGCAAGGAAATCCTCGGTGACACGACAGCAGACGACGTGCATACCGGGGTCGTCGCCGTGGTTCTCGCAACACCCGGTGCGGTAATAGCCGGTCATTGGATCGAAGGAGCAGGGCAGGAGCTCGGTTCCGAGCACGTTGATCTGGTTCACGCACCCATCACAGCACGTAGTCTCGTTGTGTGCAGAACGCTCCGAACAGCAACGCCCTCGTTGGGGTGGTGATGGGCTCGTCGAGCGATTGGCCGACGATGTCAGCAGCCGTGTCAATTCTCGTCGAACTCGAGGTTGCTCACGAGGCGTCGGTGCTGTCGGCTCACCGAATGCCCGATGAGATGTTCGCCTACGCAGAGTCTGCTGCTGAACGTGGATTGAGGGTGCTGATCGCTGGCGCCGGCGGGGCCGCGCATCTCCCGGGGATGCTCGCTGCGAAGACGACAGTCCCGGTGCTTGGTGTCCCGGTTCCGTCGCGTCATCTCGGCGGGCACGATTCGTTGTTGTCGATTGTTCAAATGCCGGCGGGCGTACCGGTGGCCACCTTCGCGATCGGGGAGGCGGGTGCCACAAACGCAGCCTTATTTGCAGTGGCGATACTGGCGGCACACGACGACGATCTGGCCCGGCGATTGACTGCGTGGCGGGCGGCCCGTCACGATGCGGCAGCCACTGCCGAGATCCCTCCGACTGATCCCTCGTGACAACGATTGTTCCACCGTCGACAATCGGCATGCTTGGTGGCGGGCAATTGGGGCGCTATGCCCTGATTGCGGCGCGTCAGATGGGGTTCGCCACCGTTGTGCTCGATCCGGATCCCCTGGCCCCGGCTGGGGCGGTGGCTGACCGTCACCTTGTCGCCAACTTCGACGATGCCGATGCGCTCGAGAATCTCTGTAACGAGTGTTCGGTGATTACCACCGAGTTTGAGAATCCGCCCAGGGAGTCACTTGACGTCATCGCCCTGCGGTTGCCGGTCAGACCAAGCCCGTCAGCGATCGCTGTGGCGCAGGATCGCCAGCATGAGAAGCAATTCCTCACCGCTCACGGATTCGAAGTCGGGCCATACGTCAATCTTGATGGTGGGGTGATGTCAGATGTTGAGCCGTTGCTTCCGGGAATCGTCAAGACCGCTCGGCTCGGTTACGACGGCCGGGGGCAGACAAGAGTTAGCTCAGTAGACGAGGTTTCTGGTGCAGTGGCGCGCCTCGGTGATGCTCGGTGTGTTCTTGAGCGACGGCTGAATTTGGTAGTCGAGATTTCAGTGATCGTCGCCCGATCGGTCGGGGGTGAGACCGTTACTTGGCCCGCCTCAGAGAATCATCATGTCGATGGAGTACTCGATTTCACCGTGGTGCCAGCGCGTGTTCCCGACGGTCTTCTTAGTGAAGCCGATCAACTAGCGCGACAGATCGCGATGGCTCTCGACTATGTGGGGGTGCTCGCGGTGGAGATGTTCGTCATCGATTCCGATGGCGGCCATCGACTTCTCGTCAATGAATTGGCACCACGGCCACACAACTCTGGTCACTGGACACTCGACGCCTCGTTCACCGACCAGTTCACCCAGCAGATCCGGTCAATTACCGGCTCCGCGCTCGCCTCGACGGCCATGACGGTCCCTGCAGTTGCAATGGTGAACCTGCTCGGCGATCTCTGGGAAAGCGGCGAACCCGACTGGTCGGCAGCGCAGGCCGAAAGCCGCGCACGAGTCCATCTCTACGGCAAGGCAACAGCACGACCTGGCCGCAAGATGGGCCACTTGACGGTGGTCGGCGAGGAGGTTGATCAGGTTGCTGATCAGGCGCGTGCCCTCCGAGCGGTGCTTAGCCGATCGTGATGCCGAAGAGTTGACCGATAGCAAAGGTAACGGCACATGCTCCGAGCACGATCAACATCTGTCGGAGAACCGCCCAGGTGAGGGGTCGTTTCGCTGATCGTCCGACGACTGCGCCTACACCGGCTGCCGCGATGACACCGATACAAAGCGAGGCGATGGTGGCGGCAGAGCCTGATCCCACGTACCACGGGATGATTGGCAGGGTTGCCCCGAACAGGAATGACACGATCGACCAGAGGGCGGCCCGAACTGGAGAGGGCAGTTCATGGGGATCGATGCCGAGTTCCTCTCGAGCATGAACCGATAATGCCGACTCAGGTGAACGCATGACCTCGGCCGCCGCCACCGCAGCGCTGTCGGCTTCCATGCCGTGGCTCTCGTACATCGCGGCGAGTTCAGCCGTCTCGTGTTCGGTGTTGTGGCGTAGTTCGTCGAGTTCGATGTCGAGTTCGCGTTTGATCAGATCGTTCTGGGCCGAAACGCTCACCCATTCTCCTGCTGCCATGGAGATGCCCCCAGCAACAGCGCCGGCCAGGCCGGCCAGCCGAACGATGTCTGACCCCACCCCGCTGGCAGCGAAGCCAAGAATCAACGACACATTCGAAACGAGACCATCATTGACGCCGAATACGGCTGCGCGGGCGAGTCCGCCCGACACGCTCCGATGGCTGTCATGAGCCTCTCCGGTTGCCATGGCTTCGATGGTATCGGCTGGTGGCCGTGCCTGAGGCTTGCCGACCGGTAGCGTCGTCGGCGATGTCCGAGGTGTCACCGAGGTTCCGATTTGCCCCATCGCCCACCGGTTTTTTTCATGTCGGTGGTGCCCGCACGGCGCTGTTTAACTGGGCGCTCGCCCGACGTTTGGGCGGCACCTTCGTGCTTCGAATCGAAGACACCGACGAGGCGCGGAATCGTCCTGAGTGGACTGCGGGGATCATCGATGCGTTGGCGTGGCTTGGCATCTCATCCGATGACCCGGTTTTCGAAGGCCCACATTTCCAAAGCGATGGAGCATCCACCCATCTTGAGGCGGCGAAACGTCTCCATGAGGCTGGTCACGCGTACTACTGCGATATGACCTCCGAGGAGATTGCAGAGCGAGCTGCCTCCGAGAACGGGACCGGCTACGGCGGGTGGTCCCGCGAGCGAGATCTTGGTCCGGGGCCGGGCAGGGTCCTGCGTTTTCGGGTTCCCGAGGGGGTGACGACCGTGAGCGATCTCGTGAGAGGTGAAGTGAGCTTTGAGAATGCAGTGATCGAAGACTTCGTCCTCATCCGTGGAAACGGTTCCCCGGTCTTCAACCTTGCGA
>JBDQKN010000214.1:0-3683 GCA_040263235.1 Ilumatobacteraceae bacterium | reverse complement strand
TGTTTGCGGACGGCGTGGAGTGAGTTCGTTGTTGGCGAGGTCTGGGTGTCTGGTGGGTGGTGTTTGTTGTGATGTCGTCTCGGGTGAGCCGACTCGGGATCATGCTCGGTTGGCGCTTGGTGTGTATGACGTCAGCGGAGCAGATGGTGCACTCAGGCGAAGATCCGTTTTGCTGCGATGTCGCACCCCTGAGCGAGGGCCGACAACTTGGCAAACACCACGTCGGGATCGATGTTCTTGATACCAACGTGCACTGAGAAACCGCAGTCAACTCCAGCCATCAGTCGCTCGGGATCAGTGACCTCTGCCCACTTCTGCACTCGTTGGGCGACCAACTCTGGATGCTCGATGTAATTCGACTGGGGCTCAATGACACCGGGGCAGATGACCTTGTGGTCGGGAACACCGAGTTCGGCAAGCACAGCCCACTCATGGGCATGCCGCGGATTTGCACCTTCGAAGAGCACTGTCTGCGGTTTGGCACCCCACACGATGTCGATGATGTCGCTGATCGGAACATCGTGGTTGTGCGGCCCGGGATAGTTGCCCCAGCAGAGATGCATACGCAGCTGCTCAGCCGGGATGTTCCGCACAGCGTGGTTGAGCGCCTCGATGTTGGTGGCAATCGTGGTCCGGAACTCGTCGATGCTCTGATCGGCGTAGGCCGAATGTCGTCCCATGGCCAGGTCGGGGCAGTCGAGTTGCACGATTGCTCCGGCATCTGCGATGGCTTCGTATTCGTGCCGCATGGCTTCAGCGATGGCGAATACGTATTCCTCGCGTGTTGCGTAGTGCTCGTTGTTGAAGAAGAGCGACACCACACCGGGTGAGGCCGCACTCGAGAAGATTTCATCGTGCCCCCGAGATGTTGCGGCATTGACGAGCTCAACCATGTCGCGGCGGGCTGCCTCGGGGTCGATCATTTCGATCGGTCCATTGCAGGCTGGTGCCGACCGCTTGCGGCGCCCCGGATTGTTGAGCACCTCGGCTGCTGATCGGGGGAAGTCGACGAGGTCTTGAAAGTGGTAGTCCTGCACCGACTCACCGGCGAACCCGCTGAGTCGGTCTTTCACGTAGGTGGCGTATGAGGGCTTTGACATCTCGCCGTCATTGACGACGCTGACTCCTGCAGTGATCTGACGGGCCACGATCTCGTCGATGGCAGTTGAGATCCTGCTGTCGAGGGCCTCTTGATTGACGGGTATGCCATCACCCACTGCCCACATCAATTGAATGAGGTCATCTGGTCGGGGGAGGCTCCCGGTGTGGGTGCTGGCGATACGACGCTCGGACATGTCGTCAGTCTTTCATGGACTGACGGACACGACGAAGGGGCATGCACATGCATGCCTGTGGGGAACGCTGACTGAGAACTCTCAATGGTGTTGCCCGGTTCGGGGTCGCGATCCGCGATTCAGCAACTTCTGCCAGGTGGGGCGGCGCCTGCGAACTCTGGTTCTCGGGGCACTCGGTCGGTAGAGGGTCCGTTGAACCAGGTTTCACCATTGGGCTGGACCCACCTAATCGATCGGTCGGCCTGGAGGTGAATAGTCCAGAGGCCTTCATGCACCAGATGATGGTGACGGGAGCACAACGGAACGAGGTTGTCGAGGTTCGTCAGGCCGCCCGATTCCCACGGGACGATGTGATGAATCTGGCAGTGCTCCACCGACACCGCGCAGTGCGGATGGGCGCAGGTTCGGTGGACGGCGGCGATGGCGCGGCGCTGAGGCCGCGTAGCGGTGCGGTGAGATCTACCCACATGAAGCACCTCGCCGCCATTGCGCAGCACAACAGGGAGCACCTCGGCTTCACAGCAGAGACGTTGCACTGTCTGTGCCGGTAGCGGAAGGCCGGAACGGGTCTCGCACACGGTGGCGCTGTGGATGCCTTCGATGAGTGTGCGCCAGTCGATCACCACGCTCACCTCAGGGATTCGGCGCTCGACAAGCGTGCCGCCGGTTGAGATCAGTTCGAGAGTTGCGTCGAGACGAAGTTGGTCGAGTGGAAGGTCGCCGTGACCGTCACGCTGGCGAACGGTGGCGAGGTGTGCCTCGATTGCCGCGTGAAGTTCAGCGTGGCGAACTGGATCGAGTTCGAGCCGGGTGACCCCCATGCCCGTCTCGTGGTCGATCCAACTCTTGATCTTCGAGTTTCTGCGTTGCCGGGTGAGACGGTCCGCTTCGGCAGCCCGATCGTGGGCGGCGGTGATTTCGCGCGAGAGCAAGCGGAGCGTGCGGCCGAAACGTTCAACGGTGGAGTCGACCGCCGTTTTGAGCAGTGTCTCCTCTCGGTCAAGCATCTCGGCCTTGGCTTCCTCGCTCATGCCGCGGGTAGCGCGAGCGATCGCATCGAGGTGGCCATTGTCGATTGAGCCCTGTGCCAGAGCCGACTCGAAGAGCGGCAAGTCGTCGCAGACATCGGCTCGGTCGGCGGTGGCCTTGGCATCGGTAGCTGATTGTCCACCTCGGTCGGCGAGCAGTCCTTCGGGTGAGCCGGCGGTACCCGATCGGTGAAGTTCAGTGCTGCGGCGAGTGACCTTGACCTCAATAGCGCCAATCCAACTTCGTAGGCGACGAGAACTATCGAGCAGGGCGTCGAGGGTCGCCACGTCAGCGGCCTCGATGTTGGCAGATGCAAGAACCTCGACAGCTCGGAGCATGCGACCAACGAGCAAGTCGTCTTTGCCGCCGGGGGCGGGTTGGAACGCTTGCGATTGCGGCATGGATTCATACTAGCACAGACGTTCGATAAACAAACAGATGTTCCCAAAAATTGAGCAGGATCGGCCAAGACCCCCACATTCCCTAGGCTCTGGCCATGAGCGCACCTATCACTGTCGTTACCGGAGCTAATTCGGGCATCGGTCGAGCAACTGCCGTTCACCTCGCTGCGAAGGGCCATACCGTTGTCGGCACCGTCCGCTCAGTCGCCAAGGCTGACAAATTGCAGGCCATGGCGACAGATGCCGGGGTAACAATCGACCTTGTCGAACTCGACGTTGCTGATGGCGACTCGGTTCGCTCCGGGTTCACTGAGATTCTCGATCGCCACGGCCGCGTCGATCACCTGGTGAACAACGCTGGTGTGGGTGGCAACGGCGTTGTCGAGGAGACATCGCCGAAACAGTTTCTCGACGTCATGAATGTGGACCTGTGCGGGGCGATCCGATGCGCCCAAGCGGTGCTACCCCAGATGCGTGATCGCGGATCGGGGACGATTGTCAACATCACGTCGGTTGCTGGTTGTTTCGGCGCCATGGCACAGGCCCCGTATGTTGCATCGAAGTGGGCGCTCGAAGGAGTGAGTGAGGAGTTGGCGCTCGAACTAGCGCCGTTCGGCATCCGCGTTGCGATCATCGAACCAGGGGTGACGAGGTCAGCGATCTTTGCGAAGAACAACGAAGCGCCGAACGAATCGGGCGCCTACGACTCGCAGTATCGACGGATGTTTGGGTTCTACGCCGCTGGAATCCGCCAGGCCACGCCGGCTGAGGAGGTGGCCGAGATGATTCTCCACGCTATTGAGACTGATGAACCCTCGCTGCGCTACTCGGTGAGTTGGGCGGCATCTGAGATCATCGAAGGACGATCCCGCATGTCCGAAGGAGACTGGGTTGCACTTGGTGCGCTTACCTCCGACGATGAGTACTTGGCGCGATTCAAGGAGTTGTTCGGCGTCGA
>JBDQKN010000213.1:0-3747 GCA_040263235.1 Ilumatobacteraceae bacterium | reverse complement strand
TGGAGCCTCGACCGAAACGTCGAGATTGCCATGGATGCGTTGCGCTGCCCTCCAGACGATGCAGACGTCGCCACGCTGTCGGGCGGTGAGCGCCGACGAGTTGCGCTTTGCCGACTCCTTCTCAGCCGACCCGACCTACTTCTCCTCGACGAACCGACGAACCACCTCGATGCCGAGAGCGTGTTCTGGCTTGAGAAATTCCTTCAGGACTATGCCGGCACTGTCGTCGCCATCACCCACGACCGTTACTTCCTAGACAACGTGGCGAAATGGATCCTCGAACTCGACCGAGGTCGCGGAATCCCATTTGAGGGCAATTACTCGTCGTGGCTCGAGCAGAAGCAACAGCGCCTCGCACAAGAAGAGAAATCAAACGAGGCTCGTCGACGCACCCTTGAGCGCGAACTCGAGTGGGTTCGCATGGCCCCCAAAGCCCGGCAGGCCAAGGGAAAGGCCCGACTCGCCGCCTACGACAAGCTGCAGGCGGAGGCAGAAGCCCAACGCGACACCTCGAACCAACTCGAGATCGCCATCCCGCCGGGTCCGCGACTCGGCGACACCGTGATCGAGGTGAAGAATCTCAACAAGGGTTTCGGCGACCGGTTGCTCATCGAAGACCTGTCGTTCTCGCTGCCACCAGCGGGCATCGTCGGGATCATCGGCCCCAACGGTGCCGGAAAGACCACGCTGTTCCGCATGCTCTCTGGCCTCGACGCCCCTGATTCCGGTGAGATCACAATCGGCTCAACCGTGCAACTCAGCCATGTCGACCAGAACCGGGATGACCTCGACCCCGATGCAACCGTGTACGAGGAGATCACCGGAGGTGTCGATCATCTGAAGATCGGCGCAAGGGAGATCCACGGTCGTGCCTATGTGGCCAGTTTCAATTTCAAGGGAACCGACCAACAGAAACCGGTTGGCAAACTGTCGGGTGGGGAACGAAATCGCGTGCATCTCGCCAAACTGCTGAAGTCGGGTGGCAATGTGCTTCTGCTCGACGAGCCGACCAACGACCTCGATGTCGACACCCTGCGCGCCCTCGAATCGGGTCTTGAATCGTTCCCTGGTTGCGCAGTGGTGATCTCACACGATCGCTGGTTCCTCGACCGTATCGCCACTCATGTACTGGCGTTCGAAGGTGACAGCCAAGTGCGCTGGTTCGAAGGCAATTTCTCTGAATACGAGGAATACCGACGTCGAGAGCTGGGTGTGGCGGCGGATCAGCCTCACCGCATCAAGTACAAGAAGCTGGCCTGATGCCGGCGGGCGCCACCGAAACCGATCATCAACTTGCCACCCGACTCGCCATTGGGGCTGGGGAGATTCTGGTCGAACTTCGCGCCCGCATGTTCGCGACAGGAGCCGACCACTGGTCGGTGAAGGATGCCGGCGATGCTGCGGCACAGCGGTTCCTCCATGACGAATTGACCTTGGCACGACCCGACGATTCAGTCTTGTCAGAGGAGGGCCGGGAGGACCCTCGTCGTTTCAATGGCGGCCGAGTATGGATCATCGATCCACTCGACGGCACCCGTGAATACGCTCAGCCCGGCCGGGTCGACTGGGCCGTCCATGTGGCGCTGTGGGAGGACGACCACTTTGTGGCTGCCGCTGTCACCCTGCCAGCACTCTCCAAGGTGTTCGCCACCGATCCCGCTCCCGTGATGCCAGACATCCAGCGGCGGCGGCCCATTCTCGTCACATCGAGGAACACTGCCCCTCCTGCGGCGCATTGGGTGGCAAACGGACTTGGTTGCGACGCCCTCCGCCTCGGATCGGCAGGGGCGAAGGCGATGGCCGTCGTCGGGGGCACCGCCGATATCTATGTTCACGACGGCGGGATGTACCAATGGGACTCAGCCGCACCGGTCGCCGTTGCCGCAGCAGCCGGATTCCACGTGAGCCGAATCGATGGCTCGCCACTGATCTACAACGATCCCGATCCCTGGCTGCCTGATCTCATCGTGTGCCGACCCGAGTTGGCAGACGGCGTTCTGCGAGCCTTGTGGGGATGACAACCGTCGACGACATTCGCAACTCGGAGAGCCTTCGCGCGCTCAGATGGGAGATAGACGGGGCAGTGGCAGTGGTGACGCTCCATCGGCCACATCGAGCGAACGCTTGGAATGGAACCATGCACGCTGAGTACATCGAGGTGATGCGTGGGCTCGAGCATCTCGAGGGCCTCCGGGCAGTAGTCGTCACCGGCACTCCCCCGGCGTTCTCCGTCGGCGGAGACTCCCAGGCGCTAGGAGACCATGCCGAGCGTGGTTCTTACGACACCGGTCTCGCCAACGACATCCAACGACCGGGGTCGCCGCTGCGTCCCGAGTTCGATGACGACCTCGCGTGGATGCTCGGCTACCGATTGCCCATCATCGCCGCCGTCAACGGTGCCGTCGCCGGGGTCAGTCTCGCCCTCGCGTGTTTCTGCGACCTCCGTTTCGCATCGGCGTCAGCGAAGTTCACAACGGCCGCCCCGAAACTTGGGCTCCCCGCAGAGTACGGCCTGTCGTGGACCCTGCCCCGCCTGATCGGTACCACCCGAGCCGCCGACCTCCTGCTCTCAGGCCGGGTGATGACCGCAGCTGACACCGAGAACTGGGGGCTCTGGAACGACGTACTCGCCGACGGAAAATCGACGGTGCAGGCCGCTATTGACTATGCCCGATTACTGGCAACAACCACCGGACCGGAAGCGGTGAGCCGGACGAAGGCCCAGATCCACGGAGACTGGTTGCGCCACGACCCGGCAGCCTCGGTCCGAGAATCGAAGGATCTTCTCGACCAGGCAATGGGAACCGCCGAGTACCGCGAGGGAATCGCCGCGTTCCTCGAACGGCGTTCGCCGAACTTCTAATCGCAGGAGGTGCGCCGCTCGCCGGTGGCAACCAGACTGTCGACGTGACGATTGTCGACTCCCCCCGTCGGCCCTCGGACCACGACGGTGCCATGCCCGACTGCGCATGGGCGGCATTCACCGAGCGCGGACCCTGGGTGCTCCATCCCGACCACATCACATGGATGCCGGTCACCTCAAGGCTCCGCGCCGCAGCACGCGCCGAAGTGCCGGCACTCACCGAGTCGGGCCGTGTGCCCAATGTGGGCCGTATGGCCGTGGTTATCTGGCGCCTTGGCACCGCCGTTGGCGGGTGGTGGGTCCGCAAGCGGCTAGGCCGATTCTCAACGGATGAGGCAAGCAGAACTGCGTTGTCCCGGAGACTCCGGCTGGCGATCGAGCAACTCGGCGCCACCTACATCAAGCTTGCGCAGATCATCTCATCAGGTGAAGGGCTCTTCCCCGCCGAACTCGTGAACGAGTTCAAGCGCTGCCGCGATCGTGTCCCAGCTGACGACTTTGAGATTGTTCGCCAAACGATTGAGTCCGACCTCGGGTGCCGGCTCGAAGATGTCTTCGCCCACGTCGAACCCGACGCCCTTGCTGCAGCCTCAATTGCTCAGGTCCACTGCGCACGTTTGTTGGATGGAACCGAGGTCGTTGTCAAGGTTCAGCGTCCTGAGGTTGCCCGACTGGTGCGGACCGACTTGAAGATCATGTCGTGGCTAGCGCCACATCTGGTGGGCCGGATCCCTGTGTCCGCTCTCGCCAACCCGCCGGCCCTCGTCGAACTCTTCGCTGAGACCATCGTCGAGGAACTCGACTTCCGGATGGAAGCAGCGAACATGGTGGATGTAGGTCGGGTTCTCCACGACCTCGGCCAGGACGGATACGTGGTTCCGCGT
>JBDQKN010000212.1:0-3783 GCA_040263235.1 Ilumatobacteraceae bacterium | reverse complement strand
TGGTCAGATGTTCCTCGGAGAGGACCTCATCGCCTGGTTGCTACTCGCCCTTGGGGGAGCGCTGTTCGTTGGCAACCTGCTGGCTGTCATCAAACCGCCCACACCACCGCCGGGTTCGGTGGAGGCGGCTGTTGAGGGCCCGATTCCGCGACCCCCGTTGGTTCGGAGTCTGAGCTTCTCACTGCTCGGGCTCGTTGCCGCTGTCTGGGCACTCGCCACGTTGATGGCGAACTGAGTACAACCGATGGCCTCTCCTCTTCAACTGCGATTCGTTCAGTCAGCAACGCGGACGCGTGACCTTCCTGAACTCGGACCCGAAGTCGCTTTCGTGGGCCGCTCGAACGTTGGGAAGAGTTCGCTCATCAACGCTCTCGCTCATCAACGTCAACTGGCGCGTGTCTCGAACACCCCGGGTCGAACGCAACTGATCAACGTGTTCTCTCACGAGCGTGGCGGATCGGTTGTAGACCTTCCGGGGTACGGATATGCGAAGGTCCCGGGCCGCATCCGCAAGGACTGGCCTGAGATGATTGAGGGGTACCTCTTGGATCGTGAGGCCCTGGTGATGGTGTTCGTGTTGGTTGACGGTGAGATTGGCCCCACCCCGCTCGATCAGCAGATGCTCGATTGGCTCCGATACCACGAGGTTCCTCACACCGTGGTGGCAACCAAGTCGGACAAGGTGAAGTCATCGAAGCGTCCTCGTCGCAAACGCGACTTGGCCGAGGGGTGCATGCTCGAAACCGGCGATGTCGTGTGGGTGTCATCGTCGAAGGGCGACGGCATCGACCGATTGCGGGAGCTTGTGGTCGGTCACCTCACAATCTGATGTGGCGCAGGTCACTCCCAGCGGCAAAGATTGACGCATGTCCTCCGCAATGATGGATCACTACATGTCGACATGGGCCGAGATGACGGCTCCAGGCGCACAATTCGAGATGACTGACACGGTTGTGCGCGGTATCCCGATGCGCATCTTTGCGAAGGCGCCGCCCACGATGAGGTTCCTTTGGGAGCTAGCAGGCGGCTACGCCGATCGTGATTACGTTGTGTTTGAGGACGAGCGCTACACGTACGCCGAGATGGCGGCGATAGTGCGTTCGCTGGCACATCACCTGAGCGATGTACATGGGGTCACTCGTGGTGATCGGGTGGCAATTTCAATGCGCAACTATCCCGAGTGGGTGGCGACCTACTGGGCAACGGTGTCCATCGGTGCAGCCGTTGTAGGCATGAACGCCTGGTGGACTACCGAGGAGATGGAGTACGGCCTGTCGGACTCTCGGCCGAAGGTCCTGATCGCTGATGATGAGCGGATCGAGCGAGTGTTGCCGATCCTCGACAATCTTCGGGCAACCGCGCCATTGCATGTGATTGCGGTACGCAGTGACCGGCCCCTGCCAGATGACTGTTCGCGTTGGTCGTCGATCGTTGATCCCGGCACCGCCCCAGAGGCATTGCCTGCGGTTGAAATCGATCCCGATGATGATGCCTGCATCTTCTACACCTCGGGTACGACCGGATTCCCGAAAGGGGCCCAGCTCACCCATCGCGGGTCGGTGCACAATGTGATGAATCTGGCCTTCATGGGCCTCACCGCGGCGACGGCGGAAGCCAAGGCCAAGGCCGCTGGTGACCTTGAGGGCAAGGAGATGGGTGATCCTGTCGCTGGAGGGGCGGGGCAGTCGGTGTACATGGCTCCGACTCCTCTGTTTCATGTCACTGCTAACAACTGCTTGTTGCAACCGTGCACCTTGGTCGGCGGCAAACTCGTGTTGACCTACAAGTGGGATCCGGGTCGTGCCCTGGAGTTGATCGAGCGCGAGCGGGTGACGAATTTCTCGGGCGTCCCGACGATGAGTCGCGAATTGATCATGCATCCCGATTGGGAGACCCGTGATACGAGTTCGATTCAGGGCATGGGTGGCGGTGGAGCGGCACTTCAGCCCGACTTGGTGCACAAGATCGACAAGAGCCTCAAGCGGGGCGCGCCCTCAACGGGCTATGGCCTCACGGAGACCCATGGCATCATCACGGCGAATGCCTCAAGATTCTTCATCGATAAGCCCACGAGTTGCGGACGAGTGGTTCCGGTCTGTGATGCGAAACTGATCGACGAGGATGGGAACACGATTGAGCCGGGCCCTGACGTGCGCGGCGAATTGTGCGTTCGCGGTCCGATCGTGGTCAAGGGGTATCTGAATAGACCCGAGGCATCAGGCGAGGCAATCGTCGACGGTTGGTTCCGCACCGGCGACATCGCCATCATCGACGACGATGGCTTCGTGCATCTGGTGGACCGTGCCAAGGACATGGTGCTGCGTGGAGGTGAGAACGTCTACTCGGCTGAGGTTGAGGCGGCCATCTATCACCATCCGGCTGTTGCCGAGGCAGCGGTGTTCGGCGTTCCTGACGAGCGTCTCGGCGAAGAGGTCGCCGTGGCACTCCATCTGAGGCCCGGCGCCGAGTTGTCTGCTGAGGAACTGCAGGGGTTCCTGGCAGAGCACATCGCCAAGCACAAGATTCCTCAGTTTGTGTTCGTACTCGACGAACCCTTGCCTCGTAACGCGAGTGGCAAGTTCCTCAAACGTGACCTGAAGGAACGCCTCAGCCCGACGTCGTGATCTGAAGGGTGGGCTCACCGTCGACATTGCTGCCGGCATCGACGGTGATGGTTCCACCTTCAACGACAGTTCCTTCAAGGATCAAGACTGCCGCCCGGTCACCGATCTCACGTTGGATCACCCGCTTGAGCGGGCGAGCACCATACGCCGGGTCGAATCCGACTTCGGCGAGAAGTGTCAGTGCTGCGTCGGTCACGTCGAGGTTCATCCGCTTGCTGTCGGCGAGGCGGTCGCGCAGATGGGCGACTTGGATGTCGACGATGTGGCGCAGGTCCTCTGCTGTGAGGGAGCGGAATCGGATGATGTCGTCGACGCGGTTCAAGAACTCGGGTTTGAAGAACGCACTCGGTTCGCCCGGCAGGTTTGAGGTCATGATCATCACCGTGTTCGTGAAGTCGACCGTTCGTCCCTGTCCGTCGGTCAGTCGACCATCATCGAGCACCTGCAACAGCACGTTGAACACGTCGGGGTGTGCCTTTTCGATCTCATCGAGAAGAATGACGGCGTAGGGCCGACGCCGGACGGCTTCGGTGAGTTGCCCTCCTTCGTCGTAGCCGACGTAGCCGGGAGGGGCTCCGATGAGTCGGCTGACCGTGTGCTTTTCCATGTATTCGCCCATGTCGATCCGGACCATGGCGCGATCGTCATCGAAGAGGAATTCCGCCAACGCTCGGGCGAGTTCGGTCTTGCCGACACCTGTGGGCCCAAGGAACATGAATGACCCAATTGGTCGATTCGGATCGGACAGTCCTGCCCGACTGCGGCGCACCGCGTTGGCGACGGCGATCACGGCCTCGTCCTGACCGATGACTCGTTCGTGGAGGGAGTCCTCAAGATGGATCAATTTGGCCATCTCGCTTTCGAGGAGTCTGGTCATGGGCACGCCGGTCCACTTCGCTACGACCTCGGCAATGTCCTCGGCATCGACCTCCTCTTTCAGCATGCGGCGCTCTCCCTGAAGTGAATCGAGGTGGCTGGTTGCTTCGTCGACACGCCGTTCGAGTTCAGGTATCCGGCCGTAGCGAATCTCGGCGGCGAGGTTGAGGTCGGTCTCGCGTTCAACCTGGGTGCGGAGCTGTCCGAGCTCTTCCTTCAGGTTGCGGATCGCATCGATGGCCTGCTTCTCGGCTTCCCAGTGGTGCTTCATCTGGGCGCTCTC
>JBDQKN010000211.1:0-3811 GCA_040263235.1 Ilumatobacteraceae bacterium | reverse complement strand
GGCGGCGAATCAACCGGAGCAACTCCCGGCCGACTGGTCCGCGGCGCCCGTTGATTAGGTGGCGGCTGGCCGCCGCTGCGCAACCCAGTCAACCGTTATGACCAAGATGAACGCTGCTGCAGCTAGTAGGAGCGGGACGGGGACGTCGCCAGATGGCGCGGAGATGCGAGTGGTTTCGGTTCCGCCCGGCCACGGCCACAACACCCTCATCGAACCGATCATGAGGCCGACCATCGCTGCAATCACCATGTCGTGATGATGGTTGAGCATCCAATCGAGCAGGGTTGAGAAGGATGCCAAACCGATGACACATCCGATGCCGGTAGCAGCGACTGCGACGAGGTTGCGATCGTTCACGGCACCAAGAACCTCGGTGTACATACCGATCATCACGAGGATGAATGATCCCGAAATGCCCGGGAGGATCATCGCGCAGATCGCCAGCGCACCGGCAGCGGTGAAAATCCACCACGGCTGAGTCGCAATCTCGGCCCCGGTTGCGTGGGTATCACTTCGTAGCCCGAGCAGGAGGAACAATCCGGCCCCGACACCGAGGGCGACAGCGATGTGGGCAGAGGTGCGGTGTTGGATCAAACGCCATGCGACCACCACCGACCCGACGACAAGCCCGGAGAACACTGCTGCCGTGCGAACTGGTTGCTCAGCGAGGAGCCGTTCGATCACTGCTGAGAGGATCGCGATCGCAGTCAGGATCCCAAGGAGGAGAGACCCGAGCCAACCCCAGTCGATGCGACGGACCGTCGACAGTGCACCCTTCGGATCGCGGCCGATGATGTGCCGTAGTGCAGAAGCCCCGAGTCTGATCTCTGCAATCAGCCGTTCGTAGATGCCGAGCACCAGCGCGACGGTCCCACCGGACACCCCAGGCACGATGTCCGCTGATCCCATGACGAATCCTCGGACGAATTGGACGGGAGCCCGGCGGAGTTGCACGGCGCAGAGACTAGTGGCGGGCTGGGGTGGTCACGTCGAGCATCCAACAGTCGTCGGTGGGCTCGGTGAACGTCTCGAACGAGTCAGAGGGAAGGGTTACAGCGTCGCCGGTGCAGAGGCGCAACGTGGTGCTGTGGGCACAGTCGAGGCTCACGGCACCATCCATGATCACGACGAAGCGGAGGGACCGCGGTGCCTGTTCGAGGGCACCGACACCGCGAGCGGCGCGGATGTGCTTCACCTCGACCATTCCGCTGGTGGCAGCTCCGATCCCAGTGTTACCAGCGCTGAACCCGGGGTGATCCCATGGCACTTCAGGGCAGTCGGCGCTCGATGAAAAGACGAATGGCTGCTCGTTCCAGACCCGCCCTGGTGCCGGGCTGTCGGGCAGTGTCGTGACTGGGTCAAACTCGGTGAGGTGGTCAGCAGGTGATCCCACCTCGATGATCTCAAATCCTGGAGATGCAGAGATCACCTGATGTCGGATGCCCGGAGGTTGCAGGACCACGTCGCCAACCTCCATCCGGAGTCGTTCTCCCCAGCCCTCGTACTCGACATCAACCCATCCGCTGCGAACTGCGAGGAACTGAAAGTCCACATGGTGGAAGTGCACGTCATCGGCAAGGTCTCCACCATCTGGCACAGCGATATGCGAGGCGATATAGCGACCATCCCAACGATCAGGAATCAGGTCTCGGTATCTCATCCCTGCACGGCCGACATGCCATGCGGATTCATCTTCGACGCGGCTCACCGAGAACGGAGTTCGGCAGAGGCGGACACGTTGTCCATCAGGGGACTCGAGCACTGCCTCTGCGGGATCGTCGGCAGGGCGGATCGAAACCGGCCTCCACCCGTTGGCCCGCCGCTGCTCGATTGCCGCTGAGAGGTCGGCGACATCGACCCGAGGCTCCATTGCTCAGTAGTCGATCCCGCGCTTTGCTCGGATTCCCTGAGCGTAAGCGTGTTTGATCTCGGTCATCTCGGTCACCGTGTCTGCCACTTCGATGATCTCGGGGGCTGCATCTCGACCGGTGATGACGATGTTCACGTGTTCGGGACGATTCTTGATGCTCGCCACCACCTCGGCTGTGGGGATCCATCCCCACGTGCAGAGGTAGGTCAGTTCGTCAAGCACGATGAGGCGATGGTCTCCGGCGGCGATCAACGCAGCTGCCTTCTCCCAGCCCTCACGAGCGAGGGTGCGATCGTGCTCCAAGTTGTCAGAGTCCCAGGTGAATCCATCGCCGAAGGAGTGCCAGTCGACGCCGAGCTGCCGCCCCATCTTCTCCTCGCCGACTTGCCAGTCTCCGCTCTTGACGAACTGGCAGACGGCAACTCGCCAATCAACCGCGAGGCCGCGAAGCATCATCCCGAATGCCGACGAACTTTTTCCCTTGCCATTGCCAGTATTGACCAACACCAGCGATGGCGCAGATCTGAGCCCATCTGGTCGAGGGTCGTCGGTGAGCGGCTCGTGATCGTGGTGGTGGTCGGTGGCTTCGGACATGCCCGACCGAGCATAGGTCTGACCAGCGGGTTCATGCCCGACCCTCCGCGATCATCGCTGGAGCGGTTCGGGGTGATACGTTCACCCCGTCACGTTGGTGAGCGAAGTCCGGTGAGATCCCGGCGCTGTCCCGCAACGGTGGTTCCGGCCAGGCACGCCTGGGTGGACGAGCCCGGTCGACCACCCTCGTGCGCGACACATCCCTCGAGGCAAGGGAGGCTCGCCGGCCGGTAACGGTCACGACCCGACTTGTCCTCCACTTTCTGGAGGAATTCAATGAAGCGACATCTGAGAGCCATAGCAATCGCAGGGCTTTCGCTGCTGATAGCCGGCTGTAGTTCCACCGCCGCCGAGACAAACGATCAGGTACCGACGAGCTCGATAGCTCAAGCAGCATCTACCACCACCGTTCCAGCCGAGATGGACGAGGGGCCTGCTAACGACGCGGTATCGCCGCCCTCTGCAATCATCTCCCTGTCACCCACCGCAACCGAAATGCTCTACGCGATCGGCGCAGGTGAGGCTGTGATTGCGGTTGATGACTATTCGAACTATCCGCCAGCGGCCATAGACAAGCAGCCTGGCATCAGCGGATATGAACCGAATGTCGAGGCAATCCTTGCCCTTGGAGCAGACCTGATTATCACCGACGGCACCAACCCCGATCTGATCAATGCCTTTGAACGTGCAGGAGTTGCGAATTGGGCGGGACCGGCATCGGTCACCATCGATGACACCTTTGCTCAGCTCCTCGAGCTTGGATCGGTCACCGGTCGTCTCGATGCAGCTGAAGCACTCGTCGGCGAAATGAAGGCCGATCTCGACGACTTGACGGCCCGAATTGCCGCACTCCCCGCATCTGCCGAGCCGCTGACGTACTACCACGAGCTCGATTCCACCTACTACTCGGTGACGAGCGACACCTTCATTGGGTCGACGTACTCGCTGCTCGGTCTGCGAAACATTGCCGACCTTGCTGAAGGTGAGTCATACGGGTATCCCCAACTTTCAGCTGAGTTCATTCTCGACAAGGATCCTGATCTGATCTTCCTCGCCTGCACTGTCTACTGTGGTGAGACCCCGGAGACGGTGACCACACGGCCAGGCTGGGACTCGCTGAGCGCTGTGTCTGCTGGGCACGTGTTCCCTCTCGATGATGACACCGCCTCTCGGTGGGGCCCGCGAGTTATCGACCATATGACCATGGTCGTGGATGCGGTTGAGATGGTGCTTGGAGCGGGCGCCGAGTGAGTTCGGACCCTTCTCATCCCGCTGCGATCTCGGGCCACCCCCGTCTGTGGATCATGAGCTCGATTGTCGTTCTTGTGGTCGTGGCCGCAGCGGGAG
>JBDQKN010000210.1:0-3825 GCA_040263235.1 Ilumatobacteraceae bacterium | reverse complement strand
CTACTACGACGTCGCCGTCCGTGGCGAAGACGGTCAGGTGCGAGTGTTCTGCATGGACACCGACAACTTCCGCAACGGCTTCGTCGAGCGCAACATGGCCGACTATGCGGGCCGCACGTCAATGGGCCCTTGCCCCAGTTGACCGAATAACACAGCCCCTCGGCTCTGCGGTGCCCCGGCTCTGGCCGGGGCATCGTCGCGTTCAGGGCCGGAGGCGTTCCGCTCGAGCGACGAGATTCTGAGCACCGATTCGATCGCAGATGGAAACGAACTCAGTTGTCGCTCCCGACCATGTCCAGTCGTCAACACGACCCACCTCAACATCGATGACCACGGTGGCAAGCGTGCGATATAACTCCGCGTCGACACGGCGTTCGGCAAGCGTCGCGCCGAGTTTCGCTGCACCGCGCAGACCAGGAACATCCCACAGTGCTGGTTGATCAGGGATTGACTCGAGATGTCCGTATCGGGCGAGCACAGCTGCGGTGCTCTTGGCTCCCCACCCGGGCAGTCCGGGTATTCCATCGGCGGTGTCACCGACCAGGGCCAACCAGTCGGCGATCGACTCGGGCCCGACACCGAACTTGGCACGAACCGCGTCTTCGTCAATGATCTCGCGCTTGCGTCGATCGAACTGCACCACACGTCGGCCGCTCACCACTTGGCCAAGATCTTTGTCGGGGGTGACGATCATGACCTGCTCAACTCGATCGTCGCCGGCGGCGAGCACCGCTGCAGAGGCCAGCGCATCATCGGCCTCGTAACGCTCCATCGCCCACACGGTGACGCCCATCGCAGTCAACGCTTCCTCCATCAATGGGATCTGCACGGTGAGTTCTGGCGGCATCCCGGCTGAATCCTTGTATGCCGGAAAGAGTTCGTTTCGGAAACTCTCGATGGTGTGATCGCTTGCGACCCCGATGTGGGTCGCACCTTCCGTCATCAACTGAAGTGTTGAAGCGAGAACACCGACGGTGGCATCGAATTCTCCTGGAGTTCTCGTGCCGCCGGCGGTGGCACCGAAGTGCTGGCGGAACAGTTCGTAGGTGCCGTCGACGAGGTGGACCTTCACAGTGGGTGACCGTAGTGGCAGGAGCATCGGGAATTTTGAAGTTCGTTGTTCACTGACGCCATGGGCGGGCGATTCGGCACCAGACGTCCAACGGCTGCGTCTCGCATGCCACAGAGCGACACCTAGTGGCGACGTAGTTCATACAAGCCCGATGTCGAGGTCCAGCCCCGAGTAATGAGCGCGTCGCCATCGACAGTGACATGACGGCACCGCTCAATCTCGATGATGAACACTCGCCCGTCGCTCGGGGCCCCCTCGCCGAGAGCACTCGTGATCCACGCCGCCGAGTCGGTTGTTCCAAGCGGGCGGGCAAGGCCCTCAACGATGGCGTCGCCATCTGCCATGGCAAGGTCAATCGGTGCTGCGTGAAGTGAGCACCGCGCGTCGTTGTCGAGGTCTGCCCCTTTAGCCGAACCCGGCATGCTGCCTATCCACAGATCGCCGTCGTGAAACCCCACCTCGGTGCCCCACTGTCGGGGCCGGCCATCAGGCCCAAGCGTTGCCAGCACGTGGTGGCGATGGGCCAGGAAACGAGCGTTGACCGCTGTGGTCAACTCGGGCTGAGCGGTCGTCAGGTCCTGCCATCGCATGTCGTGGAACGTAGCGGGAATGTATTGATGACTCTTTCGGTTATTGTTTGCGATCGCAAATACTTTACGAAGGAGCACCCATGCCTGCCGTCACCGCCGACACCCTCACCCTCCCCCGCACCATCGACCCGGTCGCCATCGGCGCTCAGGTACGTCCACTCAAGCAGGTCACCGATGCGCCAAGCGGCCATGAGGGCGAAGGTTTCCCCGTGCGTCGCGCGTTCTGGGGTGTGTCCGATGCCGATCTCGACCCGTTCATCCACATGGACCAGATGGGCGAGGTGAACTACGCCCCGTATGAACCCCGGGGCACTGACTGGCACCCACACCGTGGATGCGACACCGTCACCTCCATCCTCGACGGCACCGTCTTGCACCAGGACTCCCACGGTGGTGGCGGCTCGATCAGCAACGGCGCCACCCAATGGATGACCGCCGGCCGCGGCATCCTCCACATCGAAACCCCACCCGAATCGCTCGTCATCACCGGGGGGCTCTTCCACGGTCTGCAGCTCTGGGTGAACCTGCCGGCCAAAGACAAGATGATCGAACCGAGATATCAGAACCTCGAGCCAGACGATGTCACCCTTCTCACCACCCATGACGCCGGCACACTCGTTCGTCTGATCGCCGGCGACATTGACGGCCACACCGGACCCGGCGGCACCCACACGCCAATCACTGTCGCCCACGTCACGATCGCCCCAGGACACCGCATGACCCTGCCGTGGAACCCGGCATACAACGCTCTCGGCTATGTGCTGTCGGGTTCGGGGACCGCTGGGGCCGAACAGGTTCCTGTACAGACCGGCCGTCTCAGTGTGTTCGGCCCGGGCGATGCAATCACGTTCACCGCGAACGAAAACGAGCATCTCGATCTGTACCTGCTCGGCGGGCAACCAATCGGCGAGCCGGTTGCGAAATACGGACCATTCGTGATGAACAGCCGCTCAGAACTGCAACAAGCCTTCGACGACTTCCAGGCTGGGCGCCTCGGAACTGTTCCCGCCGGAGGCCTGCGCCCCTACCGAGGCTGAGCCGACGAACACAGAGGGCCCCGATAGCTGAGGTGACGGCCAGGCGATCTGCGGCGCACAAGCGATGCCGTTGAAGGCTGCTCCCTTCCGGGCCTGACCTGATTCCCGGGCGCCCGTCGCACAGGACCCGACCGTCACCTCACCCACCGGGACCCGATGTGCGAGAACGCTCCCACGCTACCCGCCGATAGCGTGCGGTCCGCACCAGCAAGGAGAGGTGCGAGAGCGGCCGAATCGGCACGCTTGGAAAGCGTGTGAAGGGCAACCTTCCGTGGGTTCGAATCCCACCCTCTCCGCCATGGACACCTCCGTGACCGAGGTGGCCGCTGACCACGCCGACCAGTGGATGGCACTCGCCATCGACGAGGCACGGCGGGCATTGGCCCACGACGACGTTCCGGTAGGAGCAATTGTCGTGAGACAAGGAGCGGTGATCGCATCTCGCCACAACGAGCGCGAACTCACCGGAGACCCCACTGCCCACGCAGAAGTCTTGGCACTTCGGGACGCAGCGATCGCCGTCGGTCATTGGCGCCTCGACGATTGCATCCTCGTGGTCACACTTGAACCGTGTGCGATGTGCGCCGGGGCAATCGTCAATGGACGTCTCGGCCACCTCGTCTACGGCGCACATGATCCGAAAGCAGGGGCGGCAGGAAGCTGTTTCGACCTCGTCAACTCGTCGATTCTCAATCATCGAGTACCGCGCACCACCGGCGTTCGCGCCGATGAATGCTCCGCTCTGCTGAAGAACTTCTTTGCATCGCGCCGTTAACCAGCTCAGTTCCCGAACGAGTTACCGCCCGATAGCCTCGATCGACGGAAGGATGCCAGAGCGGACGAATGGGACGGCCTCGAAAGCCGTTGAGGTCTTCGGGTCTCCGTGGGTTCGAATCCCACTCCTTCCGCCAGAGAACGAGTGAGGCGAAGCCAAGCTCATCAACGACGACATGCACAGTTTGCGTTCAGCCGCACTCCGTGTCATCAGCCGGAGGCACCAAGTCGATCAGGTAGTCGTTCACCAAGTCGACCACACAGGTGTTCACCCCATACCCAGTGTGCTGATCAGCCTCAACCACCACGAGGCGGCCGTCCTCCAATGTCGCTGCCATCGCCCGGGTCGATG
>JBDQKN010000209.1:0-3839 GCA_040263235.1 Ilumatobacteraceae bacterium | reverse complement strand
GTTCTCCGGAAATGAATGACTGGGGTAGCAAGTCGAACGATCTCCTCGATTGCGTTCCGGGCATGCGTCTCGTAATCCGAGAACCACAACGCTCGCTGATCGGGGTTGTCGGTCAGTTCCTTCAGTCCGTGGGTGAGCGCGTTGCGGGTTGTCTCGTTGCCAGCCACCACAAGAAGAATGAAGAATGAGCCGAACTCCTGCGCGCTGAGTCGATCACCATCCACTTCGGCCGCCATGAGCGCCGAGGTGATGTCGTCTCGGGGGTTGGCCCGACGGTCCTCGCCGAGTGCTTGGGCATAGGCGAAAATCTCGAGCGAGACTTCCATGAGGCGTTCGTAGGTTCCACCGAATTCCGGGTCGCTGGCACCGAGAATGGTGTTCGTCCATTCGAAGATCGACGCGTAATCGCTCTCGGGAATGCCCATCATCGAGCAGATGATCTCAAGGGGAAGCGGACCGGCGAATTCGTTGACGAAATCGGCGGAGCCATCGGGATTGGCCGTCACCATCCGGTCGATGATCTCGACGCACTTGTCTCGAATTCGATCCTCAAGATCGGTCACGTGCCTCGGTGTGAATCCTTTTGAGACGATGGAGCGAAGGCGGAAATGCTTCGGATCATCCATGTTGATCATGGAGCCGTAAAACTCGTTCAACTCCTGGGGCAGGTCGACGATGTTGGACCCTTGGCCGGAGCAGAACAGTTCGGGATTGCGACTCGCTGCCCACACGTCCTCGTACCTGGTGACTGCGTGATATCCGGGGCCGGGTGGAAACGGAGAGCCCTCAAGAAACCGCTCGGGATACTTCGGCAGCCCCGGTGTGTTCCGAAGTGTTCGGAAGGCCTCAGTGCGCTCGTCGCGTGGAGCCACCCAAAACGCCATCTGCGAGATGTCTGGGAGACCCTCCGGAGGATCGAATGCGATGTCGGACATGTCAGGATCGTAGAGGGCGCATAGGGTGGTGGGAGTGCTGAGCCCCGATCAGATTGAACGTGTCCTCGTTATTGCTGCCCATCCCGACGATGTCGACTTCGGAGCAGCCGGGACAATTGCGACGCTCACCGATGCAGGTGTGGCCGTCACGTATTGCGTGGTGACCGATGGTCAAGCAGGCGGGTTTGACGACTCGATTCCCCGAGACCAGATGGCGTCGATTCGCCGAGCCGAGCAGACCCTGGCAGGGGAGAAGGTTGGGGTGGCCGACCTGATCTTCCTTGGCCTCATGGATGGTTCGGTTGAGAGCGGCCTTGAGCTTCGAGGTCTGTTGTCTCGTGTCATTCGCGAGGTGAGGCCCACTGTGGTGATCACCCAGTCGCCGGAGCTGAATCTGAAGCGCATCTACGCAAGCCACCCGGACCACCTTGCAGTGGCTCAGTCCGCCATTGCGGCGGTGTATCCCGACTCGAGGAATCCCTTTGCGTTCACCGATCTCCTCGCCGCGGGCCTTGCTCCGTGGAGCGTGGATGAGGTCTGGGTCATGGGGCACCACCAGCCCGACGCTCACGTCGACATCACCGCAGCGATCGATCGCAAGATCGCTGCTCTGCTTTGCCACGCCAGTCAGCATCCCGACCCTGATCGCATGGTCGAACGTGTGCGGACCTGGAATGCGGGCCTCGCAGCTGATTCTGGATTGTCTGAGGGCTCATACGCCGAGGGATTCCTCGTCGTCGACACCCGTTGACCTGCCATCCGAGTACGGCCCTGGCATCTTTCGGTTACTAAGGTTTCGGCCATGACCGAAGCAGTGATCGTTGCAACCGCCCGCAGCCCGATTGGACGCGCCGGCAAGGGCTCCCTCGTCTCGATGCGCCCTGATGATCTGTCAGCGCAGATCGTCCGCGCCCTGATGGCCAAGGTGCCCCAAGTCAAGCCCTCTGATGTTGAAGACCTCATCATGGGCTGTGGCCAGCCTGCAGGTGAGGCCGGATTCAACATTGCTCGAATCACGGCAGTGCTCGCCGGACTCGACGAATGCCCCGGTGTGACGGTGAACCGTTACTGCTCATCGTCGCTGCAGACGATCCGCATGGCGGCTCACGCCATCAAGGCCGGTGAGGGTGACTGCTTCATCGCCGCAGGTGTGGAGACCGTGTCGCGTTACGGTGCAGGCGCCAGTGACACCGCGCCGAATGCAATCTTCTCGGGTCCGGGTGAGCGCACTGCGGCTCGTTCCCAGGGCGGGCAGGATACGTGGACACCGCAGGAGGGTCTGCCTGACGTGTACATCGCGATGGGCCAAACGGCTGAGAACGTGCGCGAGGTTGAGAATGTCAGCCGGCAGGAGATGGATGAGTTCGCCGCTCGTAGCCAGCAGCGCGCTGTTGCCAACGTAGAGAATGGCTTCTGGGCAGACGAGATCACCCCAGTCACGCTGCCTGATGGCACCGTTGTATCGGCTGACGATGGTCCTCGAGCCGGAACCACTGCTGAGGGCCTCGCAGGTCTCAAGCCTGCTTTCCGCCCCGACGGCGAGATCACTGCAGGAAATGCATGCCCCCTCAACGATGGCGCCGCCGCAGTGATGGTGATGAGCGCCTCAAAGGCAGCCGAATTGGGTATCACCCCGTTGGCACGCATCGTGTCGTCGGGTGTCAGCGGCCTCAACCCTGAGATCATGGGGCTCGGCCCAGTCGAGGCGAGCCGTCAGGCTCTCGCTCGGGCCGGCATGACCATCGACCAGATCGACCTGGTCGAGATAAATGAGGCCTTCGCAGCGCAGGTGATCCCATCCGCGAAGCACCTCGGCATCCCGATGGACAAGGTGAATGTCCATGGTGGGGCTATTGCCGTTGGTCACCCCTTCGGAATGACTGGTGCTCGCATCATGACGACTCTGATCCATGGCCTGCAGGCCACCGGGGGCCGCTACGGCCTCGAGACGATGTGCGTCGGTGGTGGCCAGGGAATGGCCATGATCGTCGAGCGAATCTCCTGAGAGTCGGCAGCCCGGCCCTAGCGGGCCGGGCGTTCGAATCGCCGTGGAAGGTCGGCTCGCACTGAGACCCCGGTCTCGGTGATGACGACTCGAAGCACATATGGCTGACCGGCTGATGCAAATTCGGCCAGCGCAAAGCCTGATTCGGTTATATCTCTAACACCGGTGCCAAGAGGCACCAAATGTTCAACCTCAAGTCCAGCTTGCTCGGCTTCAGCTGACCACAAGCGGACGAGTCCTTGGCGAAGCGACGGGTCGTCGATGAGGTCGGTGCCATCGAGATCAAGCGTGACGGTGGTGATGCTCACCAGTGCGAGTTGGTCGAGGGGAACCACGGTGTCGCAACGAAGGTGCCCATCGAACATGACTACGACTCGACCGGAGCGGTCGGGTCGTCCACCGATGAACCCATACAGAGTGATCGGGAGTCCGCTTTCGTCGGTGGTTCGCCGTCGAACCCGGTCACCGGGCCGGAATGACACCTCTTCCAGGGTCATCGCTGCCCCTCGAGAACGACTGCATCGGACAGTTCTCGCCAGTGGCGGACCGCGGAGTCTGACCACTGGTCGAAGGGTAGATCGGTCAACGCGATAAGCCCGAGGTGTGCCTCAGGATCAATCCACATCATGGTGCCGGCCCCGCCGAAGTGTCCAAATGCAGATGGTGAGTTGTGCTGGCCCATCCAGTGTGCTGACTTGCTGCCGTGGATTTCGACGCCAAGCCCCCATGGGCACGGGTGATAGTCGCCCACCCCGGGCACGATTCCGTCGAGGTCAGGGAACTGGGTGCTAGTCATGTCGGCCCAGGTCTGCGCCGCAATAAGACTTGGCGAGAGCAGTTCGGTTCCAAAGGCGACAAGGTCGTTGACGGTGCTCCAGACGGCATGGGCAGGGGACCCT
>JBDQKN010000208.1:0-3843 GCA_040263235.1 Ilumatobacteraceae bacterium | reverse complement strand
GGGTACGGAGATGGTGATGCCTGGTGACAATGTGACGATGACGGTTGAGCTTGGGAAGCCGATCGCTATGGACGAGGGTCTGCGTTTCGCGATCCGTGAGGGTGGCCGTACGGTGGGTGCCGGCCGCGTCACCAAGATCATTAAGTGAGGATCTGAAATGGCAAAGTCCGACAAGAGGGTGAAGATCACCCTGGAGTGCACAGAGTGCAAACGACGCAACTACATCACGATGAAGTCGAAGATCAACGATCGTGAGCGTCTCGAGATGAACAAGTACTGCAGCCATGACCGGCGACACACCCTCCACAAGGAGACCCGCTGACCGGTCAGGGTTGCTTAGGGCAGTAGCTCAGTTGGTAGAGCATCGGTCTCCAAAACCGACGGTCGGGGGTTCGAGTCCCTCCTGCCCTGCTGCAGCGTTGCTGCGACGAAACGGATACCACCGCACATATGTCGATCGATGATTTGAACCGCGAACAGAAGCGCCAGCTAAAGCGCCAAGGAGCCCTCGATGAGCGAGGTGCTCCTCAGCGCGGGCAGCGTGCAGCACAGCGAGACCGGGTAGGTCTTCGCCGTTACCTGCGCGAAGTCCGTGATGAGATGCGCAAGGTGGCATGGCCAGATCGTCCTGAGGTGGTCCGCTACTCGCTGATCGTCTTGGTGACCGTCGTGGTCTACACCGCCTATGTGGCGGGAATCGACTATGGACTCGGTTCACTCATGCAGTGGTTCTACACATGAGCACCGAGGAGCAGCCGATGATGGATGAGATCGAGACCGAGGAGACTGTGGCCGAGGAGGCCGTCTCCGATGACGTTGTTGCCGACGAGGTAGTCGCTGACGAGGTAGTTGCTGATTCCGAGGCCCCGATGGAGGATGACCCTTGGACTCGGCCGGGCAAGTGGTACGTGGTCCACACCCAGTCGGGCTATGAGAAGAAGGTCACGGCCAACCTCGAAGCCAGAACTCAGTCGATGAACATGGAGCACAAGATCCACGAAGTCGTCACCCCGATGGAGGACGTCGTCGAGTTCAAGAACGGGAAGAAGCAGACCGTTCAGCGCAAGGTCTTCCCTGGCTATCTCCTCGTCCGATGCGAAATGGATGACGAGAGTTGGTATTGCATCCGCAACACCCCGGGTGTTACCGGATTCGTCGGCCAGAGTGACCGCGGTCAGCGCCCGACACCCTTGCGGCGTCGAGAGGTGAGAACATTCCTCGCCGTCAAGACCGAGAGCGAGCAGGCAGCGGCCCGTCCGAAGCCAAAGCTCGACTACGAGGTTGGCGAGGCAGTTCGGGTCAAGGAAGGTCCGTTCGCGGACTTTGCTGGTGAGATCGCCGAGATCAATGCCGATCACATGAAACTCAAGGTTCTCGTCAATATCTTCGGACGCGAGACCCTTGTCGAGATGGACTTCAGCCAGGTGGCCAAGCTCTGAGCTCTGCTCGGGGACGTCACCGCTCACACGAATAGAGAGACACGTAATGGCCAAGAAGAAGGTTGCAGCGATCGTCAAGATCCAAATCGAGGCCGGCAAGGCCACACCGGCCCCGCCGGTTGGTACCGCGCTCGGTCCGCATGGCATCGCCATCATGGACTTCGTCAAGGCGTACAACGCTGCCACTGAGTCGCAGGCAGGCACGGTTGTGCCCACGGAGATCACGATCTACGAGGATCGGACGTTCGATTTCATCCTCAAGACCCCACCGACGCCGGTGCTGATCCGTCAGAAGGCGGGAATCGCGAAGGCGTCTCAGCGTCCTGGTAGCGAGACCGCAGCCACGATCTCTGAGGCCGACGTCGAGGAGATCGCCAAGATCAAGATGCCCGATCTGAATGCCAACGACATCGAGGCAGCAAAGCAGCAAGTTCGCGGCACTGCCCGGTCGATGGGCATCGCCGTTTCCTGATCGACAGCTGTCGGTCAGGTTCACCACAGCCCGGCCCGGAATCACCTCGTCCGGGGGGCCTCACCATTGAGGGAGACACTCATGTCAGGTAAGAAGTACGCAGATTCACTGAAGCATTACGACCGGGAGGCGTTTTTCGCCCCCACCGAGGCGTTGACGCTCGTCAAGGTCAATGCAAAAGCAAAGTTCGACGAGACCGTCGAGATCGCGATTCGTCTCGGGGTTGATCCCCGTAAAGCTGACCAGATGGTGCGGGGCACTGTGGCACTGCCCTCTGGTACCGGCAGTGTCGTTCGAGTCGCCGTGTTCGCAGCTGGAGCGGCAGCCGACGAGGCTCGCGCCGCTGGCGCCGATCTCGTCGGCGCCGATGATCTCGCAGCCCAGATCGAGGGCGGCAAGATGGACTTCGATCTCACGATCGCCACCCCTGACATGATGCCGCTCGTTGGCCGCCTCGGTCGGGTGCTCGGTCCACGTGGCCTCATGCCGAACCCCAAGACCGGCACCGTCACTACCGACGTCGGCCGCGCGGTTGGTGAGTTCAAGGGCGGCAAGGTCGAATATCGCACCGATCGATTCGGCAACGTCCATGTCAAGCTGGGCAAGGCGTCGTTTGAGCTCGCCGATCTCGAGGCCAACTTCCGAGCGGTTCTCGACGAGATCCAGCGGGCCAAGCCTGCCAGTGCCAAGGGCCGGTACCTTCGCAAGATCACGGTGTCATCGACCCAAGGGCCCGGAGTCCGGATCGATCTGAACCGCCTTCGCTCCGACCAGGAGTGATACCTGCCCACGGCCGATAACGTCCGGCCGCACATAACCGATCGCTCGCCGAAGACCGTTGGTCCCGCATGGGGTAATGGATTATCCGCCAACCGAGGTGCTGCCTCCGACTACCGCTCAGCGGCTCGTCGTGTGGTGTCGCCCAACAGCGAGCCACATGACATCTAGAGAGGAGGAGAGCACCATGACCGACACTGCGACACGTCCACCACGTCAACACAAGGTTGACACCGTGGCTGAGATCACTGAGCGTCTGCGTTCATCAGACGCCGTGTTCGTTTCGGAGTACCGCGGGATGACCGTCAAGCAGATCACTAATCTGCGTGGCGCCCTTCGTGGCATCGGGGCAGAGCACACCGTGTACAAGAACACGCTTGCTCGCTTCGCCGCCACCGAGGCCGGCGTCGAGAGCCTGTCCGACATTCTTGTCGGGCCGACAGCCCTCACGTTCGTCAGCGGAGATGTGGCCGCCGCCGCTAAGGCGTTGCGCGACATTGCCAAGACGAACCCGCTACTCGTGATCAAGGGAGGGATTCTCGGCACAGCTGTTCTGACAGCATCCGACGTCACTGCCTTGGCCGAACTGCCGTCGCGCGAGGAACTCTTGGCCCGGTTCGCCGGCGCCCTGCAGGCCCCGCTCGTCAAGACCGCCGGTCTGCTCCAAGCCCTGCCGCGAAACTTCGCCTATGGCCTGGCCGCACTCATCGACAAGCAGGCTGCCTGAGCAGCCAACCCGTACTACCCCCACTACACATTCGAACGAATAGGAGAAAACAATGGCAACTAAGGACGAGATTCTCGACGCCATCGCCAACATGACCGTGATCGAGCTCAAGGAGCTCCTCGATGCATTCGAGGAGAAGTTCGAGGTCACCGCTGCTGCCCCGGTCGCCGTTGCGGCCGCAGGCGCCCCGGCCGCCGGTGGCGGCGGAGATGCCGCTGCTGAGGAGAAGGACTCATTCGACGTGGTCCTCACCGAGGCCGGCGGGCAGAAGATCCAGGTCATCAAGGTGGTGCGTGAACTCACCAGCCTCGGCCTCAAGGAGGCCAAGGACCTCGTTGACGGCGCACCCAAGCCCGTGCTCGAGGGCGCGGCGAAGGATGCCGCTGAGGCCGCCAAGTCCAAGCTCGAGGAGGCAGGAGCCACCGTCG
>JBDQKN010000207.1:0-3902 GCA_040263235.1 Ilumatobacteraceae bacterium | reverse complement strand
GAGCCTGAGAGCGGACATCGTCGCCCACAGCCGATGACCCCAGCACGACGATCCACTGTCCTGCTCAACAGGCTTCTCGAGCCCGATATCGACGATTCCACGCTGATCCGAACCGCTAACTCACTCTGTTCCCTGCTCGAGCGACATCCTCACCTCGCCTCGCGACTAGTCGGCCTGACGACGTCCACGAGCAGGCCATGGGACACGATCATCAGGAGGATCGCCCATGCGGTGGGTGATCCCCTATCCAGCCCACATGTGCCAGATGCCATGGCCCGCCTTGCGGCCCTGGCCATTGGCTTATCCGAAGCAGGCACCGCCGAGGAGATGATGGAATCACTCGCGCTGTCCGCCTCGGGTTCAACAGTGGCGGGCGCGGTGGTCGCCCGGCTATCACGCCATCTGAAGGTCGATTCGCTAGAACTGCTTGCTGAGGCCATCGTCAACGTTCCACGGCCGCCGGCCACCCTCGGACCAGTGCTCGGAACTGGGCGACGCCTCGCCATCGAGGGGTTGCTGGTTGCGGTAGCGAGGCAGCCGGCGACAGCTGGGGCGGTGCTCGATGACTCCGGGATGCTCGAATTGATTGCCAATAATCAGGCTCTCGACGCCGACGCTGTCAACGAGGCACTTCTCGCTGCTGCCGTTGACTTGACTCCGCCAGTACTGCTCGCCCGCCTCGTCGGCGCAAACGAGCACGGCCTCTCCCCCGGTGCGGTGAGAGCCGCAGCGGCGGCATTAGCCGCCTCTCTCGAGATCCTCGCGCCGGTCATCGATGCACCCTTGGTGCGAGTACCCGGCCCATCCGGACCTGTCGATGTCGCACAAAGCGACCAGATGCGCGACCTCATGGCCCAGATCATGAGCGATAGCGACGCCAGAATTCTTCTTGGCACTGCACTCGGCGGGTTTCGACGTGAGCGCCTCCACGCCGCTCTCGACGGGGCAGTCGATCCTCAACTCGATCTGACCGAGGTCGCCGCCGGTCAGTTAGCCCAGGTCGACGCGATCATCGACCTGATGTCCGATGGAGCAGCAGACGCTGCTAAGGCCAACGAGGCCCACCGCGCATCGCTGCTATCTGGCTCTCGCTCAGCGCTGCTTCTCCTCGGACAACTGGCAACCCTTGCCGTACCTGGCTCACGTCTGGTGGTCGCTGGAATCACCACGACGACCAGAGAGATCATCGACCTCGTCATGGCTGGGTCAGCTCAACAATCGACGGGAGCGGACCTCACCGACCAATTGGCGATGGCCCAACGCGTCGGAGTCGTCGAAGCGATCTTGATTCGATCGGAGATACGGGTCACGCTCGGGCTCGCATCGGTCCCACCCACACTCTGGGAGGAGGTCGATGACCATGTCAGACGGTTCAATGCCGCCCTCGATGACAAAGGGCGGTCGCAGGCACATGCCGACCTCCTCAACGTGGTGGCCGAGTCGATCCCATTAAGCACCGTCGTCAACTCACTTCGGGCGCTCTCAGATCGGTGAGTCAGGCTGCAGGACCGATTCCTTCGATCTCCGCCCGCCCAAGGAACCACATCAAACGATCATGCGGCGGTGCTGCCAGCACCGCCGCAGGCAAAGGGGTCAGGCCAATCGGCTTGCGTGCTCGCCAGAGCATCTCCGAGACCCGAAGATCACTTCGGAGATAGTGCCGGTCAAGGTCGAGCGCCCCTCGTCCGGTCCCAAGATCCACCCAGTGAATCTCCACCTCACGCCAGCGAAGCAGGGGCAGCAGGCGCACCGGCTTCGGACCAGACGCAGCCACCGCTGACCCAGACCAGAACTCGTTGGCGTCGTCGCGGCCGAGCGCCTCAAGCCACGCGAACTCAAGTGCCGCCGATGTCTCCCGGAGATCCTCGATAAGTCTCATCGCTGATCGCCCCGACCCAGCCTCAATCTCAGATTCACGAATTCCCACCTCGGCGTATTGCTTCCGGCCTGCCAGCATCTCGAGGTGGCTGTCGGCATTTCGAGCCAGGTGGGTGAGTACATGTCCTACAGACCATCCAGGAAGCGCCGAGGCCCGACTCGGGTCGAGGTCGTCGATGGAGGTCAGATGATCGACCAGCGCATGCTGCGAAGCAATGCACCCCTCGATCTCCATTCGAAGCCCTCGATAGTCGACACCCACGGCAACAGTCTGCCCAACGCTCAGAGCCGGTCGCGTCTCGGTACCACCACCACGGTCCCGTCGGGCTCATGGTGAACCGTCACCCTCACCCCATAGAACTCGGCGAGTGTGTCTGCTGAGAGCACATCGATCACGGGCCCCTCAGCTACCGTCGCCCCCTCGTGAAGGAGCACCAACCGCTCGCTGTACATCCCAGCGAGGGTGAGATCGTGCATGGCTGACACAACAGTCAGCCCATGTTCCTCACGTAGGCGGGAAACCAATTCGAGGGCCTGCTGTTGATGCCCAATATCTAGAGCGCTGGTCGGCTCATCGAGGAGCAAGATCGGTGCTTCGGTAGCGAGCGCCCGCGCAATCACCAGCCGCTGGCGTTCGCCACCACTGAGCGCCGCCAAGCGTCGTCCAGCAAAGGCAGCGAGGCCGAGTCGGTCAATCACATCGTCGACCATCGCCCGATCGTTCCGACTCGGCATTCCGAAGTAGCCAATGTGAGGAGTGCGACCGAGCATCACGTAGTCGGCGCCGGTCATGTCATCGGGAAGGATCGGGTCCTGCGGCACGTACGCAACGAGCGCTGCCCGCCTCGAACGATTGCGGAGGTCGAGCGGCGCGCCGTCGACGAGCACTTGGCCACGGTGGTCGATGACACCGGCCGCAGCCCGAAGCAGTGAGCTCTTGCCGGCCCCATTCGGACCGATGATGCCCAGCCAACTGCCCGACGGAATAACGGCCGAAAATGACGACACCGCAACGGTGCGGCCAAGGCGAACCTCGACGGAGCGAAACTCAATCGAACTCATCGACTCACCTGCCGGGTTCTCAGCAGCACGATGAAGAACGGGGCGCCGATAAACGCTGTCACCACGCCGATCGGAACCTCAGCAGGAGACGAAAGGGTTCGGCCCGGAATATCGGCGAGGATGAGAAAAGCTGCGCCCACCGTGATCGCCAACGGGATCACCACTCGGTAACTCGACCCGGCCATCAGCCGGACCATGTGTGGCACGACCAAACCGACGAACCCGATGAGGCCGCTTACTGCAACGACCGCTGCGGTACCGAGGGTCGCTGCAATCACCACCACGATCCGGACTCGAGAGACCGGAACACCGAGCGCGGTCGCCTCATCATCTCCTACCCGGAGCACGTCGAGGTGCCGACGATGTACGACAAGTACCACCGCCGAGATCGTCACATACGGAAGAACCAGCAGAACGTCAGACCAGGTCGCAGTGGAGAGACGACCGAGAATCCAGTTGTAAACCTCTCGAACAACATCGGAATTTCGCTGCAGAACGAAGGTCTGGATCGCAGTCATCAACGACACCATGGCAACTCCCGCCAGAACAAGAGTTCCGCTGGTGCGCATTCCACCGAACGAGGCCCCAACGGTGTACGTAGCCGCAACCGTTCCCAGAGCAAACACAAAGGCAACCAGGGGAACGGGGTCTACAGGCCAATCGAGTCCAGCACGGCCAAACGTGGTGATCACGAGTGTCGCCCCGAGACCGCCACCCGCCGCTGCTCCAAGGAGATACGGATCGACGAGGGGGTTGCGAAACACCCCCTGGAACGCTGCCCCACCAAGGGAGAGCATCGCTCCGACTATGCCCGCCAACGCCACTCTCGGCATCCGGATATCCCACACAATCGACCATTCGCGGTCCGACACCCCGCTGGTGATTCCGAGCCCGTCGGGACCGAGAAAGGGGATCCGTTCGAGAATCGCGATCGGGACCCGCCACCATTCAGGGCCAGCCGG
>JBDQKN010000206.1:0-3920 GCA_040263235.1 Ilumatobacteraceae bacterium | reverse complement strand
TGAGACGCGGCCCGATGACGTTCCCGATCAGCGGTGCCACCGACCCGAGCCCGAGAGCGGTGGCCAACCACAGTGCAGATGCACCAGCCGACCGGAACCAAAACGCAATCTGAAAGAGGGTGAACCCAACGGCGAATCTCAGGACGGTCATCGCCACCCACGCCACGTGGATATCCGAGCCAGTTGCCGCTCCGACCGCCGCGCTCGGGGCAGTGCGATCGCTCGTAACGTCACCGGGCAAGCCGCGCGCAAGCACCGCCGCTGCTAGGAGAAAGGTTGCGCCGTATGCAAGCGTCGCACCCGGACCGAGGAGAAATTGGAGTGCAGCTGCCGGGACAACTGCCACGGCGCCAGTGAGCCCCGCAATGATGCCGAGTTTGCTGTTGGCCTCGACCAGATCTTCCGATGAATTGACCACCGCTGGAACCAGGGCCTGTTTCGATACGGCGTACGTCTTCTGCAAAACAAGTGCTGCGAAGACCAAGGGAAAGAGCCAGAACTGGTCGGTGACAGCGATCATCGCTATCTGCACGGTGAACCTCAGCATTGCTACGGCCATCACGATCGCTCGGCGACCACCACGGAATCGGTCGATGAACGGTCCGATCAAGCGAGCCACCACGAGGAACGGGGTGAACCCCACCAAGAGAAATACAAGGAGACGTGACCTCGCTCCGTCGAGATCAACATCGAAGAAGAACGTATCGGCGAGGGCAACCACCATCGATGCCTCGCCCGCCGTGATCGCCGCGTGAACGGTGGCGAGGGAGCGGAACCGTCCGTTGTTGGCCTCGCTCACCCGGTGGATCGTAGGGCAATCGACAGGGGTCAGGCGCGTTCGAATTTGTAACCGAGGCCACGGATCGTGACAATCCGGGTCGGTTCCCCCGGGTCGGTTTCAATCTTGGATCGAAGTCGCTTGACGTGCACATCGAGTGTCTTGGTGTCACCGACGTAGTCAGATCCCCAGACCCTGTCGATGAGGAGTTCGCGAGTGAGCACGCGTCCCGCATTCGCCAGAAGCAGGCGAAGCAGCTCGAACTCCTTCAACGGCATGGTCACCATTTCGCCTCGTACCGTGACGACGTGTCGGGCTGGGTCAAGGCTGACGTCGCCCACAGTGAGCGCTTCATCGGGAACGAGGGTGATCTCCCCCGTGCCGTCGGCGGATGTTCGCCGCAGGGCAGCCCGCATACGGGCGACAAGTTCGCGAAGTCGGTAGGGCTTGGTCACGTAGTCGTCCGCCCCGACCTCGAGACCGACGACGGTATCGATCTCACTCCCTTTCGCCGTGACCATGATGATGGGTACCTGCGAACGCTGCCGAATCTGTCGGCAGACGTCAATACCGCTCATCTTCGGGAGCATCACGTCGAGCAGGATGAGGTCGGGTTCAGACTCCTCGAAGCGCTCTAGTGCTTCGAGACCATCTCGTGCCACGGTCATCGTGAAGCCCTCTCGGCCGAGGCCGATCTGCAACGCCTCAATGAATGATTCCTCATCCTCGACTACGAGAACATGCTGGCTGCTCATGTGCTGCTGACCTCTTCAGGGCTATGTTCGGACGCCGGTTCGGAGAATTCTGACTGGGCGATGGCGGCGGGCAGACGGAGAGTGAACCGGCTTCCCTCCCCCTCCCCCGATGAGACTGAGATCTCGCCACCGTGGTTGGCGACCACATGACGAACGATTGCAAGCCCGAGACCTGTGCCACCCGTCTCTCGGCTTCGTGCCCTGTCCACTCGGTAGAAACGCTCGAAGATTCGCTCGAGATCCTTCGCCGGAATTCCGACGCCCTCGTCACGCACCTCGATCAAGACAGCATCGACGTCGGCAGTTGCTCGAAGCCACACCGAGCCACCTGGCTCTGAATACTTGATCGCGTTATCGACGAGATTGCCAAGAGCTGATGAAAGCTGCCGTGGGTCACCGATCACCAACAGGGTCGGTGCAGGTTCAAGACAGAGCGAAACACCCCGCTGTTCGGCAGCCTCCGCGAAACGTTCCGTCACCCCATGGAGTACGTCGCGGACCGAGAGGTTCAACAGGTCGCCGATATCCCGCTGCTCAATCTCAGACAGTTCGAGCAGATCGTCGATAGTTCGACTCGCCCGTTCCGCTTCACGGACCATGCGTTGGATCAAACGCTGGACAGTGTCGGCATCATCCTCGCCCACCAGCGCATCGGCAAGAACGGCAATCGCACCGACTGGTGTCTTCAACTCATGGCTGATGTTGGCCACAAAATCGGTGCGCATCGCGTCAAGTCGGCGTCGAGTGGAGACATCCTCCACGAGGGCGACGGCGCCTCCCGATGGAAGTCGATGAGCCACCACCACCACTGTCTGCTTAGGCGGACCATAGAACTCAATCGTCTCTGGGGCATCTCCGCCGTGCAGAGCGCGGCGGAGATGACGCTCGATGGCATCGTCGATTAGTAACCCAGAGTGGGAGTGGCCGAGAGCGGCTGCCGCAGCATTGCGGGCCGTGATAGTTCCCTTCGCGTCGCACACGATGACAGCGCTCGGCATTACATCAAGCACCTCAGAGGAAGGCTGCGAAACGGGCTGTCCTATGACGACCGGCTCCGGGCCTGCAGATGGGGTCGATCGGCGGGCAATGATCACGCCGATCGAAAAGCTCAGGAGGGCGACGGCGATGACGACGACAGCAGTCACAGGGGTGTTTTCACTCCACGCCCTCGCTCTGCTCATCCTTCGCGCGCAGACGCAGCAGGGCTTCCTGCTCGGGGACCCAACCGGTAATGATGTACCGGACCTTATTCCCGAGGTTTACAGCGTGATCACCCAACCGCTCATAGAACCGGGCAACCAGGGCCAGTTGGACAGCAACCTGCAGATCGATCGTGCCGGCTGCATGACTCTCGATGATCTGTTGAAGGAACTGTCGGTGCAGATCATCGAGATAGCCGTCGATATCGGGAAGTGCGGCGGCCTTCACGGCATCAGCGTTGACATAAGCACCGAGCGCCTCGCGGTACTCCTTCGTGGCTTGGTCGCTGAGTTTCTGGATGATGCCTCGCAACTTCGGATCGAGTTCATGACCATAAATACGGCGAGCTGCCTTACAAACATTGCAGCACAGGTCGGCTGAACGCTCCATGTCAGCAGAAATCTTCAGTGCCGATGCCACCTCACGAAGGTCACCCGCAACTGGAGCTTGAAGCGCGAGCAGCCGCAGAGCACGATCCTCGATATCGAGCGCTCGCGCATCAACGTCGGCGTCACCGAGAACGACGTACTCGGCTCCCTCAAGATCTTGGTCGAGAAGTACGTCGGTCACCCTCGGGATCAACTCGACCACGAACGCTCCTAGACGGGCAACCAGACTTCGAATCTCGTCTAGATCGCGATGAAAGTCTTTGCGGAGATCGTTCATCAGCCGAACCTGCCCGTCACGTAGTCCGATGTTGCTTGCTGCGTTGGATTCGAGAAGATCTTCTCGGTGAGATCCATTTCCACGACATAGCCAGGTTGACCGGTTCCGTCGATGTTGAAGAACGCCGTCCGATCGCTCACACGGGCAGCTTGCTGCATGTTGTGGGTCACGATCACGATCGTGTACTCGCTCTTCAGCTCGAGCATGAGCGACTCAACCGCCATCGTTGAAATCGGGTCAAGCGCAGAACACGGCTCATCCATAAGCAGGACCTCAGGCTCGACGGCAATCGCTCGAGCGATGCAGAGTCGCTGCTGCTGGCCTCCTGACAACCCAGAGCCAGGCTTATCGAGACGATTCTTCACTTCGTCCCAGAGGTTTGCCCCACGCAAGGACTTCTCAACGAGGTCCTCCGCCGTCGATTTCGACAGGCGTTTCGAGTTGAGCCGTATTCCTGCAAGGACGTTCTCGGCGATACTCATCGTCGGAAATGGATTGGGTCGCTGGAAGACCATTCCGAT
>JBDQKN010000205.1:0-3951 GCA_040263235.1 Ilumatobacteraceae bacterium | reverse complement strand
TCCAGCGGCTACGAGCGGGCACTTGCCTCCGGCGCACCGGTGCCTGCCCCGGCGGCGCTGACGCACGACGACATCGGCATGGTGATGTACACCTCGGGCACCACGGGCCATCCCAAGGGGGCGATCATCACCCACGGGATGACGTTCTGGAATGTGGTGAACCTTGGTATCCCGGCGCGCATCACCCCCGACACGGTGCAACTCGTGGTGTTGCCGCTCTTCCACACCGGCGGCTTGAACTGTTACGCCAACCCGGTGTTACACGCTGGCGGCCGGATTGTGGTTGCTCGCACCTTCGACCCGGGAGCCGCCCTAGCTGCGATTGGCGACCCGGCACTCGGAATCACGCACTTCTTTGCAGTGCCGGCCCCGTACCAGTTCATGATGCAGCACCCCGATTTCGAGATGACAGATCTCAGTCGCCTCCAGGTCGCCGGTGTCGGCGGGGCTCCGTGTGCGTTGTCGATCATGGAGCGGTGGGCCGAACGGGGGATCGAGGTCGCTCAGGGCTACGGCATGACCGAGACCAGCCCCTCATCGGTGTTTCTCGACCCAGCAGATGCCATGCGCAAGATCGGATCGGCTGGCAAACCGCTGTTGCACACCGAGGTCCGCATCGTCGCCGAGGATGGCGGTGATGTTGGCGTCGGAGAGGTGGGGGAGTTGTGGACTCGAGGGCCGAACATCACCCCGGGCTACTGGAATCGTCCCGAAGCCACCGCCGAGGCGTTCGTTGACGGATGGCTCCGCACCGGTGACGCTGCAACCATCGATGACGAGGGGTACATCACCATCGTCGACCGGTGGAAGGACATGTACATCTCCGGTGGTGAGAACGTCTATCCAGCAGAGGTCGAGAACGTCATCTACCAGTTGTCGCAGATCGCTGAGGCTGCCGTGGTCGGTGTTCCAGACCCTCGGTGGGGCGAATCAGGAGTTGCCGTGGTGGTACTGGCGCCTGGTTCGACTCTCGACCAATCGACGCTCATCTCGCACTGTGCGGAGCGACTGGCGAAGTTCAAGGTGCCAGCTCGAATGCACCTCGTGGACGAACTTCCTCGCAACGCCACCGGCAAAGTGCTCAAACGCGAACTTCGAGCCATGCTTGCTGGCACCGACGCGCCAGCGATCAGCTGACCACCGGAGGTACCCGCCAGCCGCCGGTCACCTCCTCGACGTATCTGGCGAACTCAATTGTCGTACGGTCACCGAGGTAGGGCCCAACGATCTGAATTCCAACGGGAAGTCCATCGGGGGTCCAGCCCGCCGGAACAACAGTTGATGGAAGATGTACGTATCCAAACTGGACGGTCCATGACAGCAGGTCTGCATAAGGGCGATCGCCATCATCGCCAGGTAGGCGGCGGGTGTACAGGGTTCCCTCCGACTGGTGCGAGAACGCAGCGCTGAACGCTACGGGGGCCAAGAGCACGTCGTAATCCTTAAAGAACTGGGCCCAGTTGTGTCGCCGCACCTCTCGTTCTTCGGCCAAGTAGAACCATTCCCGATGGGACATGGTCGAACCGCGTGCCCGCATCTGCATGGTCTGGTCGGCGTCATCGCGCCGTGTGCGGAGATCTTCGAACTCCTCATCGGTTCGACCTGGTGAGAGCGTGGCCATGAGCAGGGGAAGGCCGATAGTAAATACGTCCTCGAATGAGTGTGCAGGGCGCGCTGTCCGGTTGACCGCGATGCCGGATGACTCGACTGCGGCCACAGCGTTCTCGACAACAACCGCCACGTCGCTGTTGAGCTTGCATGATGGGTCTTCAAGCCACGCTGCCACTCGCAGTTCTCTCGCTGGAGCCCTAGTTGGGCTCATGGAGCGTTCTGGATTGACGAGGACGTCCATCATGAGTTCGAGGTCGTCGCTTCGTCGGGCAAGTGGTCCGATTCCGTTGATATCAGCTTCGACTTTGGCCATCGGCCATCGGTCGATGTATCCGCGTTGGGAAACGAGTCCGTAACTCGGTTTGTGGCCGCAGACCCCTGAGAAGTGTGCGGGAAGTCGAATCGACCCACCGATGTCGGTTCCGATTTCGACCGGTGTGATGCCTGTGCAGACGGCTGCTGCCGCTCCACCAGATGAGCCCCCTGGCCCGCGCGTGAGATCCCAAGGATTGTTGGTGGCGCCAAACATGGGGTTTCGCGCCTGGATGTCTCCTGACCAGCGGGGGAGATTCGTTTTTCCCCAGAGCACCGCTCCGGCCTCGCGCCCTGCGGTTCCCACAGCGGCATCGAAGTCGGGGACGTGGTCGACGAGTTCGGCTGCGCCGCCGGTGGACCGCACGCCTGCGGTTGCCAGAGCGTCCTTGACCGTCATCGGAATGCCAGCGAGTGGCCCGAGTGGTCGACCGGAAATCCGGTCAGCGTCTACGGCGCGTGCTGCGTCGTACGCCCGGTCGATGTCGACGGTGACGACAGCGTTCACGCTGGGATTCACCTCGTCATGTCGGGCGAGATGTGCGTCCAACAACTCGACCGCCGAGATGGTCCGGCGGTTCAGTGCCTCGAGTTGCTCGCGGGCGCTGTTGAAGGTGATGTCCTCGGCCATGAGTCGATGGTAGGTCGGGGCTCGGAGTCTCGGGGAGGCGTGACTCCGAGCCCCGACGATCTCATCGCCCGGGTTGAGGAACGATCCGGAGGTAAGGCTTGACGGCCTTCCAACCCTGGGGGAAGAGCGACTGAGCCTCTTCGTCACTAACGCCGGCGCCGATGATCACGTCGTCCCCCTGACGCCAGTCGGCGGGGGTGGCGACCTTGTGCTCAGCGGTCAACTGGAGTGAGTCGATGACGCGGAGCACCTCATCGAAATTTCTACCGGTTGAAGCGGGATACGTCAGGATCAACTTGACGCGCTTGTCGGGTCCGATGATGAACACCGATCGCACCGTCATCGTGTCGTTGGCCTGAGGGTGGATCATGTCGTACAAGTCCGCGACGGTTCGATCGGGGTCACCGATCATCGGGAAGTTCACTGCGGTGCCCTGGGTCTCTTCGATGTCGTTTTCCCATCGCTCATGACTCTCAACCGGATCGACGGAGAGACCAACGACCTTCACGTTGCGCTGGTCGAACTGTGGCTTCAGCCGAGCGACGGTTCCGAGTTCGGTGGTGCAGACCGGGGTGAAGTCCTTCGGATGGCTGAAGAGAACAACCCAGGAATCTCCGATCCAGTCGTGGAAGGAAATCTCGCCTTGGGTGGTGGGGGCAGTGAAGTCGGGGGCGATGTCGCCAATTCGCACGCTCATGATGCGAGAACCTCCTGGAGTGTGCCGGTGCGGACGTCGTAGACGAATCCACGGATGTTGTCGGTGTGGGGAACGAATGGATTGCTGCGAATTCGCCGGATTGTTTGGGTGACATCAGCAGATGCATCGGGGAAGGCCTCGAAGGCGAAGGCGGGTCGCTGACCGGTTTCAGCGATGATCGCAGCTTTGAGGTCGTCATCGGCGAATGTCTCCATCCCGCAGTCGGTGTGATGGATGACGACAATCTCTCGTGTCCCGAGCAGGCGTTGGCTAATGGTCAGCGATCGGATCGCGTCCTCGCTAGCCACCCCTCCCGCATTTCGGATGACATGGGCGTCACCCTCGTTGAGGCCGAGTACTCGGGCGGGATCGAGCCGGGCATCCATGCACGCGAGGATCGCCACCTGGCGTGAAGGGGGCAAGGGGAGGTCGCCGTGGTTGAACGTGGCGGCATAGGTCGCGTTGGCGGCGACGAGTTCATCGGTGGTGGTCATGTTTCCTTCTATCGGTCGGGGGCTGCCAAGTCGGCACCCAAATATGACAAAGAAGGTCGGCTTTGTCAAGTTTTGCGAATCCGACCACGCTGACCTACGCCATCTACGCTCCGGCCATGCCAACTGACAGCGTTCTCTTGAAGTCCGCCACCGAACTTGCGGCCATGGTGAGGCGAGGGGAGATCTCGGCCTCGGAACTCCTCGAC
>JBDQKN010000204.1:0-3955 GCA_040263235.1 Ilumatobacteraceae bacterium | reverse complement strand
TCGTACCGGCATGGTTTGACTGTCCAGTGAGTTCGACCCGTGTCCACGAAATCCCCTGCACCCCGGTAACCGCACCGAGCCGAAAGCCCTCCGCCTCAAGTACCGGGCCCTGTTCGATGTGAAGCTCCACGAATGAATGGGGGGCGACACCAGGACAGGGCCCACCGCCGGCATATCCAATGCGATCGAGTTCGTCGCCGAGTCGAACTCCGTCGATACCAGTTATGTCGAGTGCCTCCTCGAGGCCAAGGCCTCCAACATGAACAAGGCTGCCCAACATGTCGGGTGCGAAGCGAGCACCTTCTTCATCGGTGAAGAAGGCAACAGCTAACGGGCGGCGAAGGGGCAGGGCCGCATCGATCACCGATTCGATGACCTCTAGCCCCGCAAGCACTCCGAGGTTGCCATCAAAACGGCCGCCCGTCGCAACCGTATCGATATGGGATCCCGTCATCACCGGTGCCGTCGCTCCAAAGCCAGGCATCACTGCGAACACATTTCCAATTCCGTCGATCGTGACGTCGAGTCCAAGATCACGCATCCATGAGACGACAAGGTCCCGACCCTCCCGATCGGCATCGGTGAGAGCGAGTCGGGCACTTCCTCGTTCACCGTTCGGGCCGACAATGGCGCCTACATCAGCTAATTCTTCTATCCGGCGCAACAACCGGTCACCGTTGATGCGGAGGCTCACGGACTGAAGCCTAGGGACACCTGTACTTTTCGTCAAAGGACCGCGGCGGCGACAAGTCGGCCGAGGCCGGCGACGAGTGCCGGGGCGGCAGCCACATCGGTGAGCCCCAGATGGACCATCGTGATTCCTGCTTCCGGCAGCACAAGAATGAACTGCCCCTGATAACCATGCGCGGCCATCGATCCTGGGAAGTCTGGCCAAATCCACCAATGTCTGCCGTAGTCAAATCCGTGGGGGCCCGCCCCATCAGGATCGTGAGACAACGCAAGTCGAGCAGTGTCTCGCCATCCCACTGGCAGCAGACATTCCCCACTTGGGCTCATCCCATCCAGTCGGTAGAACTCGCCGAAACGGGCGAAGTCCCTCAACGTTGCATAGACGAACGACGAGCCGATAAACGTTCCAGTCGCGTCGAATCTCATCGTTGCCGACGCCATGTCAAGCGGTTGGAACAAGCGCTCCCGGGCAAAATCCTCGAACGCTGCTCGCCGGGCCTCGGAGCCCACAACATCTACGGAGCCTCCAGCCAGACGATCGCCAAGCAGCCGGCAGATGATGTTGGTCGTGCCTGACGAATAGTTGAAGACACTCCCGGCCTCAGCCACACTCGGCCGAGATGCTGCAAACGCCCCCATGTCAGGGACGCCTCGATGCTCCGGCCCAGAGAAGAGCATCTCGATCGTGTCAGATGAGTCGCCGTCGACATATTCCTCGACGAAGGACAATCCAGACCGCATCTGCAGAAGGTGGTCGAGAGTTATTGCGGCCCGTCCATCGTTCTGCCATTCGATGAGCCGTACGGGTTCAGACCGATCAAGGATTCCGTCACCAACAGCGAGTCCGACTAGAGCATGTGTGATCGACTTCGCCATCGACCACGAGATCAACGATGTCGAATCGTCAACTGGGCCTCCAGGGCCAAACGCCGTATCAGGCTGACGGCCATACCGCTCATGGATCACCTCGCCGTTGCGCAGCACCATGAGTGCAAGGGAGACACCCTGATCGGACGGGCGGCCAAAAATCTCGTCCGAAATTGCCTGGACCTCAGATGGGCGAGCTTCCCGGTCGTTCATGGCCGAGGGGGAAAATCCTCCCACTTGGGAGCCACCGACGGAGCCGCTCCGAGTGCAGAGTCCACAGCAATCTCGGGGTCGTCCGTCCACGTCAGCATCCGACGGTGACGCTCGCGAAGAACTCCGGCATCAACCGACGAGTCGAGGAAGGTCATGAACGGCGACCAGAACGAGCCCTCGCCGAGGGTGAGGTCACAGAACACCACCGGAGTTGCAATGATTCCAAGTTGATTCCACGTCAGAATCTCAATGACCTCTTCTAGGGTTCCGAACCCTCCCGGAAGCGCTATGAAGCCGTCAGCCAGCTCGGCCATCGCCGCCTTTCGTTCATGCATCGACCCCGTAACGATCAACTCGGAGAGCCCGAGGTGTGCAACCTCAGCTGCTACCAACTGCTCAGGGATGACCCCAATCACCTCTCCGCCAGCCGACAGCGCACCGTCAGCAACCGCTCCCATCAGACCGACCCGACCGCCGCCGTACACCAGTCCAACTCCGAGCTGGGCAATTCGACTTCCGACCTGGCGAGCTAACCCCATCAGGGCAGGGTTGTTTCCCTCAGCAGAGGCACAGAACACCACGATGCGCCGCAGAGACCGATCGATCGTTGCAAGCACGAACATAACCTACTGACCGCATCACTGGCTCGGAGTGAATCGTCGCCGCCCAGCGCGTTAGTTTCTGGTCTGTGAACGCTTCCCCCGACATGATCTCGACTGCCAGCATCATCGAATTAGCCGAATCGGTGACCGGAGCCGCGATACGAGCCCTTGCCGCCCGCGGTGGGGCTGATGCCGATCAGGTCGTGGCCTACGACCTCGCTCATGCGGCATCCGCCATCGCCACCGCACGCTCGCTCCTCGATTATGGAGCGAAGGGCAACACAGAGGCTGCGATCGCCTGCGCGTTCACCGCAGAGGTACTTCACGACTTGACCAGCAAGATTCTCGGCCGAGAGGCCCTGTGGGGCGTCAGCCCAGGCGTGCTTGAACCCGCTCATTCCTACATGACGATGTATCGCGACCCGGAATTCCTTGCATCGCTCGCCGACACGCCCGGACCGCTTCACCTCAGCGACGACATGGATATGGTCCGCGACTCGTTCCGCTCCTTCGCTCAAGACATCATCGCCCCTCATGCCGAGCACGTTCATCGCACCAACGGTGACGTCCCAGAAGAAATCATCACCGGACTCGCCGAACTCGGAGCGTTTGGCCTCAGCGTCCCAGCCGAATACGGCGGGTTCAGCGAGGGCGGGCACGACGAGTATGTGGCCATGGTCGTCGCCACCGAGGAACTCAGTCGGGCAAGTCTCGGTATCGGCGGCTCGTTGATCACGAGGCCCGAAATTCTCACTCGCGCACTCGTCAAAGGCGGCACCGAACAACAGAAGCAGGAGTGGCTACCCAAACTCGCCGCCGCCGCCGTGATGCCTGCAGTTGCCGTTACCGAGCCCGACTATGGAAGCGATGTCGCCAACATCAAGGTGACAGCCACACCGGCTCTCGGACCTGACGGCGCAGCCGGATACGTGATCAACGGTGTCAAGACATGGTGCACATTCGGCGCGAGAGCAGATGCCCTGGCGCTTCTGGCCCGAACTGACCCCGATCGCTCAAAGACCCACCGTGGGCTCAGCCTGTTCATCGTCCCGAAGCCGCGAGGCGAGGGCCACGGATTTGCCTTCAGCCAGGACCCGATCGAGGTTGATGGCTCACCCCGCACCGGCAAGATGGAGGGACGACCCATCGACACCATCGGATATCGGGGCATGCACTCCTATGAGATCGCACTAGAAGACTGGTGGGTGCCTGCGGAGAATCTCATCGGAGAGAACGACGGACTCGGCCGAGGCTTCTATTACCAAATGGAAGGCTTTGAGAATGGCCGCCTTCAAACAGCGGCGCGTGCGGTCGGCGTGATGCAGGCTGCATACGAGGCGGCACTCGATTACGCGCTCAATCGGAAGGTCTTTGAATCGAATATCTTCGACTATCAGCTGACACGAGCGAAGCTCGGACGAATGGCCGTTGCGATCCAGGCCGCTCGGCAGTTCAGCTACCACGTCGCAACGCTGATGGCCAAGGGCGAGGGCGCCACCGAGGCCTCGATGGTGAAGGCGTACGTCTGCAAGGCCGCAGAATGGGTGACCCGAGAAGCAATGCAGATCCATGGCGGGATGGGC
>JBDQKN010000203.1:0-3966 GCA_040263235.1 Ilumatobacteraceae bacterium | reverse complement strand
GTGGCAATCCGCGCCGCATTCAAGGCGATCCAAGACGGCAAACAGGTTGCTGTCCTGGCCCCCACAACCCTGCTCGCGACCCAGCACGGCAGTACGTTCGCCGAGCGGTTCACCGGCTATCCGATCCGTGTGGAGGTGTTGTCGCGTTTCCTTACCGACCGGCAGGCTGCTGAGGTCGTTGCAGGCATCGCCTCAGGTGACATCGATTGTGTCATCGGCACCCATCGTCTGCTCTCGGGCAACGTCGTCTTCAAAGATCTCGGACTCCTCGTTGTCGACGAAGAGCAGCGCTTCGGTGTTCACCACAAAGAGGCCATCAAACAGCTCGCACCCGATGTCGACGTCATCACCCTGAGCGCAACACCGATTCCTCGAACCCTCGAGATGTCGCTCGTAGGGATTCGAGACCTGTCGCTCCTGCAGACTCCTCCAGCTGATCGCCAACCGATCCTCACACACGTCGGCGAGTATGACGAGCGGGTAGCCGTCGAGGCCCTGCGCCGCGAACTCCTTCGTGAAGGTCAAGTGTTCTGGGTGCATAACCGGGTGAAGTCGATCGACGAGGCAGCGACCCGTCTCCTAGAACTCGTGCCGGAAGCACGTATCGCGGTGGCGCACGGCCAGATGGACGAGGGAACGCTCGAACAAGTCGTTGTGGACTTCTGGGAAGGCAGACATGATGTTCTTGTCTGCACCACGATCATCGAGTCTGGTATCGATATGCCAACGGTGAACACCCTGGTCGTCGAGCGTTCAGATCTCCTCGGGCTCGGACAGCTCCATCAGCTGCGAGGCCGTGTCGGACGCAGTGGGCAACGTGCTTATGCCTACCTGTTCCACCCGAGAGACAAAACACTCAGCGAGGAGGCCTACGAGCGTCTTCGCACCATCGGCGAGTCGACCGAGCTTGGATCTGGGTTCCGAATAGCGATGCGTGACCTCGAGATCCGTGGGGCTGGGAACCTTCTCGGTCAGGCCCAATCCGGCCACATCGCCGCCGTGGGCTACGACCTCTACTGCCAGATGGTGACCGAGGCGGTCGCTGAGATGAAGGGCGAAACGCAACCCGAATCGATCGAGCTGTCAGTTGAGGTCCCGACCGCAGCCCATCTGCCCTCTGACTACGTCACTCGCGAGGACCTGCGTCTTGAGGCGTACCGACGTCTGGCCAACGTCACCTCCGATGCCGAGGTGGCTGATATTCGAAGTGAGTGGGAAGACCGTTACGGTCCGTTGCCCGATGCTGCAGTCAATTTGCTCACGGTTGCATTGCTCAGGGTCACCTGCCTGCGCATCGGCATCACCGAACTGTTGGTCACTGGTTCTGCGAGCGCCGGACGTCAAGCCAAGTTCGGCCCCGTCGATCTGAAGTTGAGCGAATCAATGCGCTTGAAACGGTTGTCACGTCAGGCGATCTACAAGGAGAACCAACAGCAGTTGGTGGTCCCGGTTCCCCGAAATCGGGAACCAGCAGACTTCCTTGTCGAGTTCCTGAATGAACTGATCCCGCCTGGTTGATCGGTTCGGCGCGGCCGCAACCTCACTGATGACCTAGGTACAGGTTCCTGATTCCGAGTCCCATGATGAACAGGCTGCCCAGGCCATAGAGCAGGTAATGGCGGTCGCGGATAAATGGGCTTGACCGATAGCTGTACAAGATGCCCACAGCGACAATCGCCGAGAATCCGTACAGCGCGTGCATATCGTCAAGTTCACTACCTCTGGCTGCGATCAGGGCACCGAGTATCGCCTGCACCATGACGACAACCTGTGGGGGAACCACGAACCACCACATTCGACGGACGCGCAACGCCGACTGATACTGGGCAGCGGTGAACCACACGCCGATTGCGCCATTCGACAGGATCAACGCCCATGCCACGTAACGATGGAGTGCGCTCAAGTTCGACATCTCAGGCCTGGCATCCCGACCCGCCAAAGACCACGAGGACCAGGTCGTCGTCGTTTACACCGGTGAGGAGCCCACTCGGTGAGGGCGACGTGCCCGGCAGGTAGAAGCTCGGAGGGATATCCACGTCGGTGTCACCCTCTGACAACAACACGTCGGGGTGTGCACTCCGCAACTCGGCGACCGTCGATCCGAGTGTCAAACCTGACGATGTGCGCAGTTCACGCGGTTCGTCACCCAACCGATCAATTGCGCCGTAGGTGTACGACATGAGGTGGGCCCGACCCGAAGCAGTGTCGGACTCGTCGCCGAACATCACCGCGAGCACCCCCCACTCAACGCGTCGGACAACAGTTCCAGCGCACGCGTAATAGCTCGACGGGTCCACCCAGTCGGAATCATCGGTTGGTCCACCAAGGACCGATGTGAGATACCGAACGACGCTGTCTGGGTCCGTGCCGAAGAGGGCGGCACCGATTCCGTCAGTTCGAAGAATCAGCTCGTCGACCCCCAGCGGAGCCGGAATGGTCGTGGCGGTCGTCGTCGTGGTTGTCGACGAAGAAGTGGTGCTCTCAACCGCGGTCGGGGTGGTCGGCGTGGTGTCGGACGATACACCTGAGGTGACCTCCGGAACTGTCTCGCCGACAGCCGATGTGACTGCCGTGGTCGCCACGGTGAGGGTGTCTTCGCCTGATTCGAGGTAGGCGCATCCACCCCCGACCACGAGCACGGCCAAGCTGACCGGGATAGACCAGTAACGAGCGAGGGGCATGACACCAGCATTGCACCCATCAAGTGCTCACTGGCGGCGCCTCAACGAATCAGCGTGTCGGCCTCGTGCCCACCTTCGACAAGAACCAACCCGCTCGGGCTGGTCTCGATGATCGTCACCGACGTGTTGTCGAGGCTTCTGATGACCAGCCGATCATCATCGAGACATGCCCCGATCACGGCGTTGATGGCCACGAAATGCGAAAAGACAACGGTGTCGGCCTCGATCGCGGTGAGAGTGGCGACCAAGGTGTCACGGAACGTGGTGTATCGGTCCCCGAGATCGGACCACGTGCCAGCCATGGCCTGACGCAACCATGGCACGCGCTCCCCCAGTGGAATCCCCTCCGGCGATGGAATCTCAGCAACCTCAGGCATGACTGCCACCGCCACACCCCGGGCAGCCGCGTAGGGCCTGGCTGTTGCCTGGCACCGCAGGAGCGGTGAGCTCCAGATCGACGACACGTCACTGGGGAGGATGCTGGCCACGGCCTCAGCTTGAGCCCGTCCGACGTCATCGAGATCTGGATCTGGGTCAGCATCCCAGCCGGCGGCGGCCCTGCCGTGACGAACGAGGTGAATACGTGCCATCAGGCCTGACGCGCCCCTCCGGAGGCGATAACAGCGTCGGCGCGATCCCCAGCGATCCCCCAGTCGATCAACACGTCTCGGGTGTGCTGACCCGGGTATGCCGCTGGCCCTGGAGCAGCCGGCACCGTCCGAGAGAATCGTGGAGCGGGAGCAGGCTGTGTGAGTCCCGACACCTCGCAGAAGGTGCCACGTTCGACATTGTGCGGGTGTACGGCTGCCTCGGCCATGGTGAGCACAGGGGCAAAGCAGATATCGGTGTGCTCCATCAAGGCACACCATTCGTCCCGGGTACGGGTTGCGAAGATCTGGCGCAAGCGATCCTTCAGATCAGGCCACAGCGAGCGATCCATCTGACGTGTGAACTGCTCGTCGTCGCCGAGGCCGAGCTTGTCGAGCAGTTCGGCGTAGAACTGCGGTTCGATCGAGCCGAGCGATACCCATTCGCCATCTGAACATTGGTAGGTGTCGTAAAAGTGCGCCCCGGTATCGAGCATGCTGGCGCCGCGTCGCGAAGGGTCATGGATTCCCGACGCCGACAATCCCCAGAACATGCCCATCAGCGTTGCCGTACCGTCGACCATGGCAGCATCGACAACTTGGCCTGCTCCGGACCGTTGGGCTTCGAGCAGGGCACAAACGACGCCGTAGGCGAGGAACATGCCGCCACCACCGAAGTCACCGACAAGATTGAGAGG
>JBDQKN010000202.1:0-3972 GCA_040263235.1 Ilumatobacteraceae bacterium | reverse complement strand
GTGATCCCCCGGGGCCTTTGTCGCGTCAGGGTGCTTGACAGGCGACGGATGGTTCCCTACCGTTTCCGCAATCGCACGGTTTCGGCCACAAGCGATGAGGTGCTCAAGCACGTTGACGATCGTCGCCCAAGGGCGTTAGGATCGTCCGTTGCCGTGCGTCGCCCTCTGTTCACTCCTCCCACAGGTTTGACCTTGGCGCGCCCTTCCGTCCGAGCCCCACAGAATCTGAGGTGAAAAGTGGCCACTCGCTCGACCACTCGTGAGCGTTATTCGTTCGGGAACCTGGACGAACCGTTGGATCTGCCCGACTTGCTGGCTGTCCAGCGTGAGAGCTTCCAGTGGTTCCTCGAAGAGGGACTGGCGAATACCTTCCGCGATATCTCGCCGATCAAGGACTTCTCGGAGAACCTGCTCCTCGAGCTCGAGTTCGATCCCTTCGACGAGGACTTGCGTCCACCGCCCAAGTTCACCGTCGAGGAATGCCGCGACAGGAACATCACCTACTCGTCATCGATCTTCGTCCGGGCCCGGTTCATGAATGGGCACACCGGCGAGATCAAAGAGATGACGGTCTTCATGGGCGAGTTCCCGGTGATGACCGAAAAGGGAACATTCATCATCAACGGCACCGAGCGCGTCGTCGTTTCGCAGCTGGTCCGGTCCCCTGGCGTCATCTTCGAGCCAGGTGAGCGCTATCGCCTGCGTAACCTCACCAAGCATCAGCTCGTGAAGGGCACCATCCACCCCTACCGCGGTGAGTGGATGGAGTTCGACGTCGAGCAGCGTCCTGGCAAGCACGTGACCTGTGGAACCCGCGTTGCTCGAAAGCGCCGGATCGGCATCTTCACGATGCTCCGTGCCCTCGGTTATGACGAGGAGAATGCACCTGGCTTCCTCGATCGTTTCGTACGTCATTTCGATTTCCTTGAGGACCAGTGGGAGAAGGAACGCGACGTCGCTTCGACCCGCGAGGAGGCTCTCGTTGAGATCTACAAGCGCGCACGCCCGGGCGAGCCGCCGACCGTCGAGTCCGCTCGTGCCTACTTCCGCAACGCCTTCTTCGAGAGCCGTCGATACGACCTGAGTCGGGTCGGCCGCTACAAGCTCAATCGGAAGCTCGGCGAAGAGGTTGCACGACTCGCCGATCTGTTCGAACTTCACGGCACCGATCTCGATGGTGAGCCGTTGATCGATCTTCCGGTGGAGGGCCAGCATGTTCTGAGCCGCTGCGAGGTCCTCGCCTCGGTCACCTACATGCTCAATCTCGTCAAGCAGGAGCCCGGCTACCGACTCGACGATCAGGACCACTTCGCGAACCGTCGTATCCGGTCGGTCGGCGAGTTGATCCAGAACCAGGTTCGCATCGGATTGAGCCGGATGGAGCGGGTCGTGCGCGAGCGTATGACCACCCAAGATGTCGAGGCCATCACCCCGTATTCACTCATCAACATCCGACCTGTCCAGGCGGCTATCAAGGAGTTCTTCGGAACTTCTCAGCTCTCTCAGTTCATGGACCAGGTGAACCCACTGTCAGGCCTGACCCACCGGCGTCGCCTCTCGGCGCTCGGTCCGGGTGGTCTGAGTCGTGAGCGTGCCGGGTTCGAGGTGCGCGACGTGCACTTCTCCCACTATGGCCGCATGTGTCCGATCGAGACACCTGAGGGCCCGAACATCGGCCTCATCGGCGGATTGTCGACCTTTGCGAGGGTGAACGAGTTCGGATTCATCGAGACGCCGTACCGCAAGGTTGTAAACGGTCGCGTCACCGATGAGATCGTCTACATGGCGGCTGACGAAGAAGAGAAGTACGTCGTAGCCCAGGCCAATACGCCGATCACCTCCGACGGCACCTTCATCGATGATCGAGTGTTGGTTCGCCGTAGCCCGCAGGCAGCGAGCCTCGACGACCTCCGCAAGATGCTCGAACAGGAAAGCTTCTTCGCTGCCACCACAGACATTGCGAACGTCTCGCCGGCCGAGGTCGACTTCATTGACGTCTCGCCGAAGCAGATCGTGTCAGTCGCCACTGCGCTGATCCCGTTCCTTGAGCACGACGACGCCAACCGGGCGCTCATGGGAGCGAACATGCAGCGCCAGGCCGTGCCATTGTTGCGCGCTGAGGCGCCGTATATCGGAACTGGTATCGAAGAGCGTGCTGCTCGGGACGCCGCTGACCTCATCGAGGCCATCGACGACGGCGTCGTCACCGAGGTCACCGGTGACACGATTTCCGTGAACTATGCCAAGGCAGGCAAGAAGACCTACCGGTTGGCGAAGTTCCGTCGGTCGAATCAGGACACCTGCATCAACCATCGGCCCCGCGTGGTCGAAGGCGACAAGGTCACGAAGGGCACGCTCCTCGCTGATGGCCCATCGACCGATAATGGCGAACTCGCCCTCGGAAAGAACCTGCTTGTGGCATTCATGCCGTGGGAGGGCTACAACTTTGAGGATGCGATCATCCTGTCGGAGCGACTCGTTCGTGACGATGTTCTGACGTCGATCCATATCCACGTTCATGAGGTCGACGCTCGCGACACGAAACTCGGCCCGGAAGAGATCTCTCGGGACATCCCGAACCTCTCTGACGACATCCTCGCCGACCTTGACGAGCGCGGCATCATCCGTATCGGCGCAGAGGTCGGACCTGGCGACGTGCTCGTCGGCAAGGTGACACCCAAGGGTGAAACCGAACTGACCCCTGAGGAGCGACTCCTGAGGGCGATCTTTGGTGAGAAGGCCCGCGAGGTCCGTGACACCAGCCTGAAGGTGCCTCACGGCGAGTCGGGCAAGGTCATCGACGTCAAGGTGTCCAACCGTGACGATGGGGACGAGTTGCCTCCTGGTGTCAACCAGTTGGTCCGCGTCTACGTTGCACAGACCCGCAAGATTTCAGTCGGTGACAAGCTGGCCGGCCGCCACGGAAACAAGGGTGTCATCTCCAAGATCCTGCCTGTCGAGGACATGCCGTATCTGTCCGACGGCACCCCCGTTGACGTCATCTTGAATCCGCTCGGTGTGCCGAGCCGGATGAACGTCGGTCAGGTGCTCGAAGCACACCTCGGCTATTGCGCGCGGTGGGGCTGGACCGACCCGAACAGCGGCAAGCTGGTCGGTAATGAACCTGGCCGTGGAATCGAGCGCAAGACCCGCCCGAATACCGATCCGTCGACCTTCGTGGCGACCCCGGTCTTCGACGGTGCCAACTGGGACGAGGTCGAGAAGGCTGGTAAGCATCCGACGATCCAGCAGATTTTCGAGAACCTCACCCCCGAGTCGGTGGATGGCGATCGTCTGATCGGCACCAACGGTAAGGCGACCCTCTACAACGGTCGTACCGGCGAGGCATACGACAATGCGATCACCGTTGGGTTCATGTACATCTTGAAGTTGGCCCACCTGGTCGATGACAAGATCCATGCCCGCTCGACCGGTCCATACTCGATGATCACCCAGCAGCCGCTCGGTGGCAAGGCCCAGTTCGGTGGCCAGCGCTTCGGTGAAATGGAAGTGTGGGCACTCGAGGCCTATGGCGCCGCCTACTGCCTGCAGGAGCTGCTCACCATCAAGAGCGACGACGTCCTCGGACGTATCAAGGTCTATGAGGCCATCGTCAAGGGAGACAACATTCCTGAGCCTGGCGTGCCAGAGAGCTTCAAGGTGCTCATGAAGGAGATGCAGGCACTCTGCATCAACGTCGAGGTGCTCGGTGACGACGGCCGCGAGATCGAAATGCGTGATCTCGATGAGGACATCCACCGCACGATGGAAGACCTCGGCATCGACATTTCGCGCCCAGAGCGCGGATCAGACGACGATGACCGCCAGCGGGCTGCCCGCTGATCGGGAATCGGACACGGACGAGAACGAACGACAGGGACTGAGGAAGACAGATGCTCGACGTCAATATGTTCGACCAGCTGAAGATCGGGCTGGCGACCGCCGACCAGATCCGCCTGTGGTCCCACGGCG
>JBDQKN010000201.1:0-4001 GCA_040263235.1 Ilumatobacteraceae bacterium | reverse complement strand
TCGATGCCGTTCGTGCTGCTCGTCGTCGGCCCGGTGGAATCGGCGTCGTACAGCTCATCGAGCTGTTTGAGCATTGCCATGTGCTCACTGTTCCCGGCGACGAGTTCGTCGAGGTGTCGGCGGCGTGCGACGGCATCCGATCGCAGATCGACTGCATCGAGGACCACGTGCACGGCAGAGCGCAACCCCTCGATGAGTGCGACGGCCGACGAGGGGTATTCCATCGTTGCTGCGTAATGGGGTACCTGCGCCCAGATTCCGAGGGTGGGAATCCCGACGTCGTGGAAGCGATGCTCGAGTACACCGGCAATACCAGCAGGGACATCGAGGGTGCTGCGCAGAAATGGGACGGTTGCGAGAACGTCCGGGGAGGCCGTGGTCACCGAGAGTCGCGGTGTTCGGGTGTGGGGGGCGGCGAACGGATAGGCGCCAAGATGGACCGCAGAGGCAACACCGAGAGCCACTGCGAGGTTGGTCATATCTGCGCCGAATCGGTGCCATGCAAGGTCGGGCTCTGGGCCGTGGACGATGATGAGATCTCGTCCGGTCCTATCAGTTCCGACCGACACCTCGATGCGCTGCCACTCAAGCACTGAATTCAGCCCGTCAACGAGTTGCATCGTCGGTCTGCGTGCACGGAAGTCGAGGTAGGTGTCTTCATCGAACACCGCCACCGTTCGTGCCTCTGTCTCATCGATCAGTGCATCAACTGCGGCTTTGGCAGCACCTCCAGCGTCGATCCAGCCACTGAGGTGGACGATCATTACCGGCTTGTTGAGGGATGGCCGTGGTCCATCCCAGCGGACGCTCGTGGTCATGAGAGCAAGGTGGCAGCGGCCTGGGCTGCCGTATCGACCTGACGGCGGAAGGGCTCGAGTTCGGCGAGATCGCGGGTGCCCAGTGCCCCCCCGACATAGCGGGCGTATACCCCCTCGAGAATGCATGCGAGTTTCCAATTGGCGAAGGCGAGGTAGGTGTTGAACCGACTGAGGTCGCAGCCGGTGACGCTTGCGTATTGATCGACCAGCTGTTGCCTGTCCCAAAATCCGGGTGCAGTGGTTGCGGTGGACTCCCACGCGCTGTGCTCGTCGTTGGGGCCGCTCCAGTACACGCAGAGCATGGCCAGGTCTGCAAGCGGGTCGCCGAGGGTGCAGATCTCCCAGTCGAGGACTGCGATCACTCGACCTGTGGAATCGACCATGGTGTTGTCCAGTCGGTAGTCACCGTGGACGATTTTCGCCGGTCCCTGCAGTGGCAGATCGGCGATGAGTTGGTTGTGGACGTCATCGATGAGTGCGAGGTCGCGGGTGCGCTGCTGATCCCACTGGCCCTTCCATCGCCGCAATTGTCGTGCGAGATAGTCCTCGTGTCGGGCGAGGTCGCCAAGGCCGACGTCATCAAGTTCGACCCGGTGGATGGCGGCGAGGGTGTTGGCGAGTGAGCACGATGCTTCGCCGCGAGCGGATTCGGAGAGTCGGCGCTCGGCATCACTGACATCACGGATCACGTGTCCATCGACGAAGTCCATCACATAGAACGGGGCCCCGTTGATCGATTCATCGGAGCACAAACCGAGAACCGGCGGAACCGGAACGTCGGTTGGCCCGAGAGCGTCGATGATCCGTGCCTCGCGGGCCATGTCATGCGCGCTGGAAAGACCGTGGCTGAGCGGCGGCCGTCGAAGCACATACCGGTGTTGTGCCGCATCGGTGACGGCGAAGGTGAGGTTCGAGTGACCGCCAGTGATGAGGTCATAGGCGAAGGGCCCGGTAGCACCCGGGATGGTGTCCTCAAGCCAGTTGCCCACCGACCGGGTGTCAATACCGTCAGGGTCGACGACATCGCCGAGGTGGGAAGGGGTAGTCACCGTCCTGATGGTAGCCGTGAGGTCACGTGTCAACCGATGGGGGACGGACGAGCAGAACGGGCACCGGTGATCGGTGGACCATGCCCATTGCCTGGGACCCTGCCGCAACCCGAGCTAGTCCGGTGCGGCCATGGGTCGATGCAACGATGAGTGAGACATCTCCAGAAGCTGCGTAACGGGCAATGGCGCGATCGGGGTGGCGATCGTGGAGGACGTCATAGTTGACGCTGTGGTGCGATTGTTCTCGGAGTAGTTGGGCGGTGCGTGAGGCATACGACGATTCCGAGACGTCACCACCGCCCATGCCGTCACCCATCCGGGCGAGTTCCTCTGGGTCGACGACATTGACTACCCACGGCACCGAACCGTGTTCGATTCCCCATGCGGCTGCTAGGCCGAGCGCGTACTCCGAGGTGCTGGAACCGTCGACGGGGACCAGAATTCGACCATCTAGGTGGAACGACTCGACATCGACTTCTGGCCCGACGAGGAGAACAGGGCCATGGAGTTGACTGAGCAGATCCTCCGCCACTGATCCGAGGAGGGCAGCGGAGCGACCGCGTCCCGCTGAACTCATTACCGCAATGGAACCATCGCCGATGCTGGTGATGTAGTCGGCGATCGTCGAGGCGATCCGGTCTCCCTGCACAAGCACGGTGGTGGCGGTGGTCGAGGCGAGGTCGCTCCCGAGTTCGTCGGCGAGTCGATCCTCGATCGATCGTTTGGTCAGCGGCACATCTGCAGGAAGGAGCGCGACTTCAACGACCTCGAGTGGAAGGTCGATCGAGGTAGCGATGCGAGCAGCAAGACGGACCGCTCGCCACGAGAAATCGGAGCCGTCGCTCATGGCGATGAGATGGTTGGTCATGGCACCTCCTAGGGTCGACGATAAGTCGGGAGAGGAGAGGCCGCTAGGGCCATCGGTCCCTACGCCAGTCGTTGGCAGAGTGCTCGGTATGGTGAAGTCATGAGTGAGCCAGGCGCACCTTCTGCAACCGTATTCGATGTCACCGACGCCGATTTTGAGTCAGCGGTACTCGAGCGATCCCAGCATCAGGTGGTGGTGGTTGACCTGTGGGCCCCGTGGTGTGGTCCTTGCACAACGCTCGGGCCGCTTCTCGAGGAGATCATTGGTGCCACGGGCGGGTCTGTGGTGTTGGCGAAGGTCAACGTCGACGAGAGTCCAGCGGTGGCCAGAGCATTTCAGGTGCAGTCGATACCGGCGGTCTACGCCGTGAGCGGCGGTCAGGTCGTCGATGGATTCGTCGGCGCTCAAGGGCGCGCTGAGGTACAGGCATTCGTTGATCGCTTGGGGCCGAGCGCGCAAGACGAGATGATTTCCGGGCTGATCGAGTCCCGTGACGAGCTTGGGTTGCGGGCTGTTCTCGAAACCGAGCCGGGGAATGAGGCGGTGATTGTTGTGCTCGCGGAACTCCTTGTCGAGCGTGGCGAGTCCGAGGAGGCTCTGGCGCTGTTGGAGCGGGTTCCCGAGACAGACGAGGTCAGGCGGGTCAAGGCCGAGGCACGATTGGGAACGGTCACTCCGTCAGATGATTACGACGTTGAACTCACTGAACTGCTCGATCGGGTCAAGGGCGACGACGAGGCCCGTCAACGCTTTGTCGACATCCTTGAACTGATGGGCCCAGACGACTCCCGAACGGCGGCATACCGCAGACAACTCACCGCCCGACTGTTCTGATCCGGCTGGAACGCCTGGGCGCGGTGATCTCGCCCTAGATTCTCTCTGCCGAGCCCCTCGTCGATACGAGGAGGCAAATCGATGTCAGGACATGACTCGGATCGCTTAGATCCACCGCGGCCACATGCTCGCCGGTCGCCTGGTGAGATGCTCTCCGAAGTTATCGGCCCGATCAGCACTGGTCGATTTATCGCTGTCGGCATTGCCGCCTTCGGTGTCACATTGGCCGGATTCTGGTTACTGAGGTCGCCGCCTGCTCCTGTTGAGGCAACGCTCGGCACCCTCTCGGAGGACACAACGATCACACTCCCTCCGGCGCTCACCGTTGCGGCCTCCCCGCTTGTGGTGCACATCGCCGGTGCAGTCGAATCGCCGGGAGTGCGTCGCCTTGGCGCCGGCTCCCGAGTTGTCGACGCCATCGAGGCTGCGGGA
>JBDQKN010000200.1:0-4002 GCA_040263235.1 Ilumatobacteraceae bacterium | reverse complement strand
GGTGTCCTCCGGCACCATCCGTGACGGCCCTCACTGACAGACTCGCCATATGCGAGTCGATGTGTTGTTTATCAATGGCGAGATCTACACCTTTGATCCCCACGTGCCACGGGCCTCAACAATGGCGGTACTCGGTGGGCGGCTGATCGCAGTGGGCGACGCCGACTTGGCAGCACAGTTCGAGGCCGGACGCGTTGTAGACCTCGGAGGACGAACCGTGGTGCCCGGCTTCAACGATGCCCACAACCACATGGTGTTCTTTGGCATGAACCTCGCTGATGTCGACTGTTCGAGCCCGCCCATGAAGTCGGTGCGCGATATTTGTGACGCAATACGAGCACGGGCAGCAGAAACACCCGAGGGAGGCTGGGTCACGGGGTCGGGATATGACCAGAACAAACTCGCTGAGGGCCGGCACCCTCATGCGCGTGAACTCGATGAGGCGGCACCGAATCACAAGGTGTGGCTGAAGCACACATCTGGACACATGTGCACCGTCAACACCGCAGTGCTCGACATGATTCGTGACACTCCGGTCCCGTCAGGTGGGGAACTCGGTCGAGATGCCGATGGTGCACTCGATGGTTTGGTGATGGAGCAGGCGCAGGCGATGGTTCGTGACCTCGTCTATCCCTTGACGGTCGATCGGATCGTCGATGCCATCGATCAGGCTTCCACGCACTACCTGTCCGAAGGGGTGACATCGGCGACCGAAGCCGGGGTCGGGGCCGGGCTCGTCTCACATTCGCCGGTCGAGATCGCAGCCTGGATGGCAGCTCGCAAACGCGGTGTACTTGGTGTGCGGGTGAACATGCTGGTGGCGGTAGAGGCCTTGCATCACATCAGCCATGCGGAGGGCGAGGAGACCATGTTCGGTCTCGATGGCGGCATCCACTCCGGACTTGGTGACGAGTGGCTTCGGATCGGTGGCACGAAGATCTTCTCCGATGGTTCACTGATCGGTCGAACAGCAGCGATGTTCGACCCATTCGAAGGCGGAGGTCACGAGTGCAACTGTGGGTTCTTCCAGACCGAACCCGAGGTATTGCATCGGCTCATCGTCGACGCCCACCGGTCGGGGTGGCAGGTCTGCACCCATGCGATCGGTGATCGAGCAGTGGCGACCGTGCTCGACGCTTATGAGGATGCCCAGCGCCGCTACCCGCGCGCCGATACACGACACCGCATCGAGCATTGCGGTGTGCTTCAGGAACGGCTCCTCGACAAGGTCAAGAATCTTGGGGTGATTCCGGTGCCACAGGGTCGGTTCATCTCCGAGATCGGCGATGGCATGAAGAATGCCCTCGGGATCCACCGCACCCCCGACGCCTATCGGCAGAAGTCCTTCCTCGACCGGGGAATCCCGCTTCCGGGTTCGAGCGACCGGCCCGTGGTGAATGGTGCACCACTGCTCGGTATTCACGACATGGTGAATCAGAAGACCGCCACGGGCGAGGATTTCGTTCCAGGTGAAGCGATCACCGCTGAGCAGGCATTCAGCGCGTACACGGGTGGCTCAGCCTTCGCTGCTTTTGAGGAACGGGTCAAGGGCTCGTTGACACCGGGCATGCTCGCCGACTTTGTGGTGCTGGGTGTTAACCCGTTCGCCATCGACCGAGACGGAATCGGAGAGACCCCAGTCGATGCGACGATCGTCGGTGGCGAGATCGCGTTCGATGCTGTCGGAATAGGGAACTGAGGCAGCGGTCATGCCCGACTACAACTATGACCATGTGAGGGTTGCGGTCACCAACGGTGTCGCCACGATCACAATCGACAACCCTCCGTTGAATCTCATCACCTCGACCTTGTTTCGGTCGCTCGCGAAGTGTTCTGCGCAGCTTGCGAGCGATGACGAGGTGAGAGTGGTGGTGCTTCGTAGCGATGTGCCGGGGTTCTTCATCGCCCATTTCGATGTTGAAGCGATTAGCGATTTCCCGACTGACGGCCCTGCGGTTGAAGAGGCCGAACTCGGCGGTTTTGATCGAATGTGCGAGACCTTCCGAACGATGCCCAAGGTGACGATCGCTGAGTTGCGCGGTCGTGTGGGTGGAGGCGGGGCAGAGATCGCCGCAGCGTGCGACATGCGCTTTGGCGATATCGACACCTTCCTGTGGAACCAGATGGAGGTCCCTCTCGGCATTCTTCCCGGCGGGGGTGGGACGCAGCGAATCCCGCGCCTGATCGGATTGGGCCGCGCTGCAGAGGTCGTTCTCGGTGCGGTTGACATCGATGGGGCGACCGCTGAGCGTTGGGGATTCCTCAATCGTGCGCTGATGGCTGAGGACCTCACGCCATACGTTGACGCGCTGGCCCGACGGATCGCCTCGTTTCCGCCGGATGCCGTGCGTGTGGCGAAGCAATCAGTGCTGGCGGCCGGTGATCTGCCACTTCTCGATGGCTTGCGTCATGAGACGTTCTTGTTCCAGACCTTGCTGCGTCATCCGACTGCCCGGACAGCAATGCAGGCCTTCCTCGATGGTGGTGGTCAAACCGTCGCCGGCGAGTCACGCGTTGCTGACCTGATGGGGGATTTGCATGATCAGTGAAATTTGTGCGAGATCATCGACAAACGGTGATCTCTGACCGCATGAACAAGCGAAATATCTGCACCACGCTTCTACTTGTCGCACTCGGACTTGGCGCCTGTGGAGGCACCGAGTCGGCCGCTGGGGTGATCGAAACATCGGCCGTGGAATCGCCGGCGGCGACCGAGGAGGCGACACCCGTCACGGATGCGGCCCCACAGGCCTCCGTTGCGGCTAATGCCCCAGCTGAACAGCCGACGACAACCGAGGCGACTCCCACTGAACCAACCGAGCCAACAAGGACCGAAACGGAGACAGCATCGCCCTCGGAGGCGATCAGCGCTGAACTTGAGGTGCTCTCAGTGCTTCGCATTTCGCTCGGTGCGGGCAGTGGCGAATATGACATCCTCATCGACCGTCGACCTGAGGGTCTCAATCGCTTCAAGGTGTCGACCGCTGGCGGGGACGGCTACTGCAACTCGCAGGTGCTTGCCACCCAAGACACCTCGGATGGCGTAGTGATCACCGTGTTGCCCGACTGTGGGGGAACGACCTTCGGTGTGGCCTGGGTGCATGTCGACGGCCGTCGCAGCGACATCGCCTACCGAGACTGCTCAGCAGGTATCACCTACGAGAGAACCTGCTGATCGGGATCAGTCGACGCAGGTGATGTCGAGACCGGCAGCGCTGACGGTGTGCTCGCCAGATCGAATTCCGAGACGATCGGCGTCGGCGAGTGTGGCATCGCGATCTGAGCAGTGCACATCGATCCCCGACAGGCGCTCCCCTCGGCCATCGGTCTCGTGGACAAATCGCAGCGAGGCGTTCTCGAGAGCCAGTACGGGGAACCCCGAGGCATCGAGGTCGTACGGAACCTGAGTGATTTCAGCCCACCGCATACCGAGGGTGAACGGATCGACCGACGAGATCACGGCAGCGGTGATCGCGGTGACGCGCTCGGTGCGAACGAAGGGACGCCAGTTCTTTCCCGCTGGCCACCAGGGGCCATCGGGGGCACCTCCCCCCTCCATCGTCATCTGGTCCATCTCGAGGAATGAGCCACCGGTATCGGCCGGGTGCAACTGGATGCCGACGTGACCCTCGTCGGGGAAAGTCAGGTCGTACGCGACTCGGATACCCAGTTCATCGGCGGTGGCCCGCCGTGCGGCGACATCGTCAACCTCACAGATGACCATGTACCCGGTGTCACCGCCATGTCGCTCCATGTATCGACCGGCCGCCGTCGCTGATGGAACATCGGAGAGCGGGGTCACACATTCGATGAATTGTGAGCCGATCGGCCACAAGGTGTTCTTCAGGCCGAATACTCCGACACCCGGATCGGTATGGCAGGCCTCGACGCCGAAGATGGTGCCGAGTTCGACAGCCACCTGATTGAGATCGGCACACGTAACAGCGATCTGCCGGAGTCGTATCCACATGCACCTGAACCTAGATGCCGGCGTTCATCCTC
>JBDQKN010000199.1:0-4005 GCA_040263235.1 Ilumatobacteraceae bacterium | reverse complement strand
GGTCGCAGTCGGCAGCAGCGGCGTTATCCCCATAGGAGAGCGAACCAGTGAGCTCGGGAAAGCGTTCGACGTAGCGGTCCCGCGCCTCCATCGCGCGATATTTGGATCGCGATCCGATCGTCGCGTCGTAACCAACACTCGCGAGCCGAGCGGCGAGTGCACTGCCCGCCGGACCACTTCCGCCAATGATCCCGATTCGCATCACACGATCATCGCACATCGCTAGTGGGCACAGACGAGACGACTACCGTCAACGCCATGGGAATTCTCGAGGGCAAGAAGATCGTGATCACCGGCGTACTCACCGACTCGTCACTTGCGTTCTCCGTGGCCCGAATCGCCCTAGAGGAAGGCGCCGACATCATTCTGACTGGTGCAGGCCGAGGGCTCTCGCTGACCCGGCGTACAGCGAGGAAGCTTGGCGAGGGTATCGAGGTCCTCGAGCTAGATGTCACCCAGGAGGAGCACGTGCTCGACGTCCAACGCGCTGTCGCAGATCGTTGGGGTCGTGTCGACGGGGTGCTCCATGCCATCGGCTTCGCCCCGGCAACATGTCTCGGGGATGACTTCTTTGCTGCACCCTGGGAGGACGTGGCAACCGCCATGCACGTCTCGACCTACTCATTGAAGGTGCTTGCCGACGCCTTTGTTCCACTCATGGACAAGGGTGGTTCCATCGTTGGCCTTGATTTCGACAACCAGCAGGCTTGGCCGGCCTACAACTGGATGGGTGTCGCGAAATCTGCGCTGCAGAGCCTCTCTAGGTATCTCGCTCGAGAACTCGGGCCGAAGGGGGTGCGGTGCAACCTGGTGGCTGCCGGCCCCATCAAGACCGTTGCCGCAAAATCGATACCGGGATTTGCTCTATTCGAGGACACATGGGACGGACGCGCCCCGCTCGGCTGGGATGTTCAAGACGCGATTCCAGTGGCTCGTGCCTGTGTGGCCCTACTCTCGGACTGGTTCCCGTCGACTACGGGCGAGATTGTCCATGTCGACGGCGGCTACCACGCTGTAGGTGCGTAGCTCACTTGCCGACGGTTCGAGCGATTTCCTCAGCGATATCGGGCGTAAGCGCCGGAATGACCTCAAGGGCGGTGAAATTTTCACGAACCTGAGAGGCTCGACTTGCTCCGGTAATCACGCTTGAGACCATCGGATGGAGAGTGCACCAGGCAATCGCAAGCTGCGCCATTGAACATCCAAGACGATCGGCGATCGGCCTGAGGCGCTCAATGCGGGCAAGAGCCTTCTCATCGGACATCCGGTCTCTGAGCCATTCGTACCCGGCAAGCGCACCTCGTGAGTCCTCAGGGATTCCGTCCCTGTACTTGCCTGTGAGAAGGCCCGAAGCCAATGGGCTCCAGATCGTGTTGCCGTAAGAAGTCTCAGCATGGAGTCGTGCGTATTCGGTTTCGACTCGACGACGTTCGATCAGGTTGTACTGCGACTGTTCGGTCACTGGGGCGTGAAGGTGATGCCGATCGGCAAGATCAATCGCTTGTCGGATTTCTTCTGCTGACCATTCGCTCGTACCCCAATACAGGGCCTTGCCAGCAGTGATCAGATCGCTCATGGCCCATACCGTCTCGAGAATCGGCGTGAACGGATCAGGACGGTGGCAGTAGACAACATCGACGAAATCCAATTGCAGCCGATCTAGCGAGGCGTCAAGACCTTGCATCAAATACTTGCGATTCAAGGTATTTCGCATATTTGGATCTGAGCCGTGAATTCCCCAGAACAACTTCGTCGTGATCACATAGGACCATCGAGGCCATCCGAGGTCGCGTAGTGCTCGACCCATGAGCGACTCGCTTCGCCCACCTGCATAGGCCTCAGCGTTATCGAAGAAGTTGCACCCTGCATCATGGGCCGCCTGCATGCACTCAAGGGCCGGATCGTCGGCCATCTGGGTGTCGAAGGTGACCCACGAACCAAACGAGAGCACACTTACCTTGAGCCCGCTTGGGCCAAGTCGTCGATATTCCATCGCGGTCTCTGGGATAGACATGCGCGAAACCTACTCCATGAACGTCAGTCCCTCAGGACGGACGCTCAGCCCACATTCGCGCATCAATGCCTTCGCATCGCCGATCGTGTGTTCAGCAAAATGGAAAATCGACGCAGCAAGAACAGCGTCGACACCGCCGATCATCACTCCGTCAACAAGATGGGAAAGCGCCCCCACCCCGCCGGAGGCGATGACCGGAACGTTGACCATCGCGGTGACAGCCGCGTTGAGTTCATTGTCGAAACCGATCCGAGTCCCATCACGGTCCATTGAGGTCAGCAGGATCTCGCCTGCTCCCAACCTCGAGGCTTCAATCGCCCACTGAACGGCATCGCTGCCTGTTGGAGTCCGGCCACCGTGCAGGAAAACCTCCCAGCCGCCAGCTTCTCTCCTTGCGTCAATCGCACAGACCACGCACTGCGAGCCAAATTCAGAGGCGATCTCCTCGATCAACTCTGGGCGTTCGAAGGCTGCAGTGTTGACGCTCACCTTGTCGGCCCCGGCCCGAAGAAGTGCACGGGCATCGTCAAGTGTTCGAATGCCTCCACCGACGGTGAACGGAATGAAGACACTCGAGGCGACCGCGCTCACCATGTCGACGATTGTTGATCGGCCGTCACTGGAGGCGGTTATGTCGAGAAAGACCAATTCGTCGGCACCCTCAGCGTCATACCGCTGCGCCAATTCGACTGGATCACCCGCGTCGCGAAGCCCCAAAAAATTGACTCCCTTAACCACGCGTCCACGATCGACGTCAAGGCATGGGATAACGCGGGTTGACTTCACGAGGACTCTCCGCCCAAGCAGCGAATGGCATCTCCGACAGTGAAGCGTCCCTCGTACACCGCACGTCCAGTGATGATGCCCCACAATCCTTGAATTTCAGCGAGTCGCTCAATGTCGGCGATGTCAGATACTCCCCCACTCGCGATGACCGGAATCGATGTCTTGGCCACCGCCGCCGACAATCCGGTGAGATCAGGGCCCTCAAGCATCCCGTCCCGCGCGATGTCGGTAATCACGAATCCGGACGCAGATGGGAACATAGCCAAGGCATCCCAGATGTTGAGCGATGAGGTTTCAAGCCATCCATCAGTCGCGATCTGTCCCGCTCGGTGATCCAATCCAACGACGACCGGAACCTCATGCGCGATTGTTTCGACGAGCGATGGTTCGCGAACAGCAGCAGATCCCATCACCACCCGGCTCACACCGGCAGAAGCGAGGGCCCGCGCGTCCTCGAGGCTCCGCACCCCGCCTCCTGTCTGAACCTCGGCATCACCGCTCACTGCAGCAACAATCGAAGCAATCGCTTGGCGATTGAATGGGCCATCACCTCTTGCTGCATCGAGATCAACGACGTGAATCCAACGTGCCCCATCCTCCACAAACGATTGAGCAACGGCGACGGGATCCTCTCCGTAGACCGTCTCACGCCCATAATCGCCTTGGGAGAGTCGGACCACGTGCCCTGCTCTAAGGTCGATCGCTGGCAGTAGCTGAACACTCATGCGCTCAGAGCTCCAATCTGATCAACCCAGCGCCTGAGAAACGCAAGTCCAGAGATGGATGACTTCTCGGGATGGAATTGCGTCGCCAAGACCTGTTCTCGTCTGCATACAGCGACGACTGGCCCGCCGTAGTTCACCGTGGCGGCGATCACCGACGGATCCGCCGGGCGAGCAGAATACGAGTGCACGAAGTACATCCACTCACCCTCGCCGTCTGGCGTTCCCAGAACCGGATCATCAACGAGCACCTCCAACTGATTCCACTGCATCTGTGGTCGCTTAACCCCGTCGGGGAGCCGCTCGATCCGACCTGGAATCACTCCGAGCCCTGAGACTTCAGGACTCTCATCAGAACCATCGAACAACATCTGCATCCCCACACAGATTCCGAGAAAGGGTTGACCAGAGGAAACCGCCGTGAGCACTGGACCTTCGAGACCTCGCGCCCGAAGGGCCGTCATGCAGGCACCGAAGTTTCCC
>JBDQKN010000198.1:0-4031 GCA_040263235.1 Ilumatobacteraceae bacterium | reverse complement strand
CGTCGAGGGGCACCGACGGCAGCGGAGCGTAGGGATCAACGGTTCCGGCCGGAACAGTTGTTGCAGTGACCACCGGCTCAAAGATGGGGGTCGGCTCAGATGGAATTGTTGTTTCGGGCGCCTCAGGAGGTGCTTGAGACGGGTCTGGAGCAAGCGTCGTCGACGGCTGTTCGTATCCGACGACGACCTCTGCGCATTCGGTCCCCGGAAGGTAGAGACGGACGGGTAGCCGGGATGCGGGCGGGGGTGATTCCCAGTCGGTAACAGGCTCACCGCTGTGGGCAGACCCCATAAACGCACCCCAAATCCGGGCGGGGAAGGTTCCTCCCTGAACCCTCGCAACGCCAGCCTCAACAAATTCGGGGATGTTCACCATCGGGGTGTAGCGGTCTGGATCACGCACCATCACTGCGGTTGACAGATACGGCGTAGCACCGACGAACCATGCGGTGTAGTTGTTCTGCTGGGTTCCCGTCTTCCCAGCGGCTGGCTGGACGGCTGCGAATTCGGAGAGTTCGCGTCTCGCCGTGCCAAGGGTCAACGTGTCCTTCATGACATCGATGGCAGTCAGCGCTACCGAACGGTCAAGCACGCGTACCCCTCGGGAATTGTGGGTGTACAACCGGCGCCCGTCAGCGTCGTCGATACGTTCGATGAAGTACGGCTCAAGATGCACTCCATCATTCGCGATGGTTTGTATTCCTGACGCCATGTCGAGCGTGCTCATCTCGTTCGCCCCAGTAGCAAAACTTGCATATGGTTTGATCGGTTCACGGACCGACACGGGAAGTCCTGGCCTCAACAGTTCAGAAGCCGCCATCCGGTAGGTGGTGTCGACCACTCGGTCAAGACCGACGATTTGACTGAGTCGTGCATATGCACAGTTGATTGACCTGTACGTGTGTTCCCGGAGGGTGGCAATACCTCCACTCACCCCGTCGGTGATGGTGAAGACTGGTTCTGCCGGATTGCCGACGTTCGGGAGTGAACAGGGCCGTGTGCCGTCGAGCACATCCTCTGGGATTGCTCCGGCTTGTAGGGCTGACGCCAAGATGAAGATCTTGATGCTCGACCCTGTCTGGCTTGGAGCGAGAGCAAGGTTGACCTCGTTCTGCCCGGATATGAATCCACGGCCCCCGACGAGAGCCCTCACGGCTCCGGTGCCGGTCTCGATCGAGGTAATAGCAGCATCGAACCCTTCGATTGTGTCTGGCAGTTCATCCCGAGCGCTCTCAGCCTGCACCTGCAACCGCGGATCGAGGGTGGTGTGAATGCGAAGGCCGCCGCGATAGAGCGCCGTGTATCGCTCTTCGTACGTCTCGCCGATGAGGTTCGAATCGTTGAGGATCAGCTCGCGAATCGTCTCTGAGAAGTACGTCCGTTCGACGTCACGTGTGGGGATCCGGTTGATTCGTTCGGGAATCACGAAGTCAGAGCGAACAGCCTCTGCCTCGTCGGTGGCGAGGAGACCGTCCTCAACAAGTCGGTCGAGAACTTGGGAGAAGCGCGCCCGGCTTCGCTCTGGGCGGTTGATCGGGTCATAACTTGATGGCGCTCGCACCAGGCCGGCGAGAAATGCTGCCTCAGGGAAGGTCAATTCGGAAACGAACTTGCCGAAATATGTCTCTGCTGCTGCTGCGATTCCGTATGAGTTGTTGCCGAAGAACACCGTGTTGAGATAGCGCTCGAGGATCTCCTCTTTCGAGAGTTCCTTCTCTAGGCGTACCGCATACGCGATCTGGAGGAGCTTGTATCGACTGTCGCGTTCGAATCCGGCCATGAAGTCGTTCTTGACGACCTGCATCGTGATTGTTGAGGCACCCTGAAGCGGGGCGTCAGACGCAAAGTTTGACAGCATGGCTCTCACGAACGACCTGGCGTTGACACCGTGGTGCACCCAGAATTCGTTGTCTTCCACAGCGAGGAACGCTTCGATCACCAACTCGGGTATTTGTTCGAATCCAATTGGTTGGGAGTTCTCAAGTTCGTAAATCGCGATCTCGTTACCGGCGGCGTCGTAGACGTAACTTCGCTGCGCCAGCGGGAGGAATTCTGGCAATTCCACCGGTTCTTCGGTGTGGGCATTCGCAATCCGCCACATCCGGGGGGCGACTGCCACGGTGACGGCGGTGATGAGCATGGCGCCTGCGGCGATGACGACCCATAACCGGGCCAACCACGACAATCGGTGCACCTGTTCGATCGTACCGACCGGTGGCTACGGTATTCGGTCATGAGCATGCCGACCCGCCCGTTCCGATTCGGCGTCCAGGTGCGCCACGCTACAGACGCCCAAACCTGGATCGATGCAGGACGTCGCTATGAGGACCTCGGCTACTCAGTCATCACGATGCCCGATCATTTCGATGAGCAATTGGCCCCAATTCCCGCGTTACAGGCCCTTGCCGATGCCACCGAGTCGATTCGGATTGGCGCTCTTGTCTTCGATAACGACTACAAGCATCCAGTGGTACTGGCCAAGGAGTTGGCAACCATCGATGTGCTCTCGCAGGGTCGGCTCGAGATTGGGCTCGGTGCTGGGTGGATGGCAACCGACTACCTCCGGTCGGGCATCCCTTATGACTCCCCCGGTGTTCGTATCGATCGGATGGTCGAGGGTTTGGCAGTGATTCGGGGCGCCATGTCAGACGGTCCGTGCACCTTTGACGGCAAGTACTACCGCCTGGATTCCTATGAGGGGTACCCGAAACCGGTTCAGGCACCATGCCCGCCGATCCTGATCGGGGGCGGAGGACCCCGAATGCTGCGTGTCGCTGCACGTGAGGCCGACATCGTCGGTATCAATGCCACGTTGACCTCAGGCGCCGTCGATCACTCGACCTTCGATTCGATGACCGCAGAAGCAGTTGATACCAAGGTGGCCATCGTCAAGGAGGCCGCTGGGGCACGAATTGCAGATATCGAAATGAATATCAGGGCATTCCTCGTCTCGGTCACCGACGATGTGGATGCCGCAATGGAGGGGATCAGCGCGTTCACTGGCTCGCCGGTGAGCATGATCTCAGCATCACCATTCGCTCTCGTGGGACCACCCTCGAAGCTGATCGAGGATCTGCTTGCGCGGCGGGAACGATGGGGATTCAGCTACGTCATCGTCGGCCCCGATGAAGCCGATGATTTTGCTCCGGTGATTGCCGCGCTCGACGGCCGTTGATGACGACGCGCCGCGAGCGATCGAACCGAACAGTCGTCGCAGCCGCGGTAGGTGCAGCGGTTTCGGGTGCGTTGCCAGGGTTCCTCATAGGGGCCCTCTCCATCCAGGTTCGAGACGAGTTCGGTGTCGCAGAGGGACGCTATGGCTGGGCGATGAGTGCCTATTTCCTCGCTGCCACCGCTGGTTCTGTTTCCCTCGGTCGGCTGGCCCAGCGAATTGGTCCGCGGCTCCAGATCGGTATTGCCCTGCTGACGATCGCAGTGGTGGACGTCGCTATTGCAGCGTTTGCCACAGGATTCCTTGCCCTCGTGATCCTCTTGGCCGTGGCCGGATTGTGCAACGCCGCTGCGCAGACGGCGATCAACCTCGCCCTGGCCAGTGCCGGAATCGACCGTCTCGGGTTGGCGATTGCAGTCAAGCAGTCCGGTATGCCTGCGGCGTCGATGTTGAGTGGTCTGGCAGTCCCCTTGATAGCTCTCACCCTCGGTTGGCGCTGGGCCTTCGTCTGCGCCGCTGTCGTTGCAGCCGTATCGGCCCACACCGTTCGGATGGCGATCCCTGATGGCGTCGAGTCAATGGGGGCGCATCGGCGTTTGGTTTCGCCGGTCAGGACCCTTCTGCTGGCAGGAGTAGCGAGTGCATTCCTCGCCTTTGGTGCTGGCGCTCTCAATGCGTGGGTTGTGGAGTCCGGTGTTGATGCTGGTCTCTCCAAGGGCGTTGCCGGACTCGGCCTGTCCCTTGGGGCGGGTCTTGGCATTCTGATGCGGGTGGGATGGGGGCTGAGGCTTGACCGCCTGCGAGTCAAACCGTTTCGCATTGCCGGTTGGATGGCACTGATTGGGTCGCTCGGCGCGCT
>JBDQKN010000197.1:0-4039 GCA_040263235.1 Ilumatobacteraceae bacterium | reverse complement strand
GGCCTCATCGTCGCCGGGATCTCAACCTACGCATTCTTTCGAGTCGGCACATCGGCGCTTGGCGGCGATTCAGAGTTCGCCCCGATCGCCGCACTGTGGTTTGCAATGTTCGCTCTTGCGCCCGGATTCTTTCTGCCACTAGAGCAGGAACTCGGTCGAGCCCTCGCTCACCGTCGAGCCATCGGCCAGGGTGGTCGCCCAGTGGTGCGGCGAATCGTTGTGCTTGCTCTAGTCATTTCGGTGGTCGTTGTCGCTGTGATCACACTGACCTCTCCGTGGGTCGCGACTGCGTACTTCGACGGTGATTGGGTGCTGCTTGTCGCACTGGCCGTTGCCTTCGTGTCGTATGCGCCCGTGCACCTCACCCGCGGAATTTGTTCAGGTACGGCGCGATTCGGTTCGTTCGCATTCGTCGTTGGTTCGGACGGCGTGGTCAAGATCGTCGCGACCCTTGGTCTTGCCGCAATTGGCATTAGCGCAGTTGGGCCGTATGCGTTCGTTGTCGCACTGTCTCCCCTGCTGGCTGTTGCCATCGTGTGGTCTCGCGGGACCCTCAAGACCCCCGATGGCCCGCCGGCACCGTGGCGTGAGGTCACACAGAATTTCGGATGGCTTCTCGTCGGCACTGCATGTGCCGCCGTGCTGGTCAATGCGGGCCCCATGGCTGCAAACCTCCTCGCCTCCGACGAAGAGTCAGATGCGGTGACCAGGTTCGGATACGGCGTTCTCCTCGCCAGGGTCCCACTGTTCATGTTCCAAGCCATTCAGGCAAGCTTGCTGCCGAGGTTGGCTCGACTAGCGGCCCGCCGTGACTATGCGGATTTCCGCAAGGGTCTTCGGCTGCTCATCTCGGTGGTGGCCGTCATCGGAGCTATCGGCACCACAGCGGCTTGGTTTCTCGGGCCGTGGATCCTTGACCTCGTGTATGGGGCTGACCTGTCGGGTCGGACGATTGCCATGTTGGCGCTCTCATCAGCGATCTACATGCTTGCGCTCGCTGTGAGCCAGGCCGTTTTGGCGTTGGAGAACCATGCTCAGGTGGCGGTGGGATGGATTGGCGGAATCGTCGCGTTCTTGGCGGGCACCTGGCTCGGTGGCGATCAACTCTTCCGAAGGATCGAGATCGGCCTTGTGGCATCGTCGGTGGTCTCGCTCATCTGGTTCTCGATCGCTCTCAGGCGTCGCCTCGCCAGTGTCGACCCTCGTTGATCTGAGGCGTCAGTCGTGAAGGTGTGCTTTGGCGGCTTCGGTTTCGAGGTCGTGGGTGACCATCATTGAGACCAACTCGCTGAATGACACCTCGGGTTCCCAGCCGAGTTTCGCTTTGGCTTTCGTAGCATCACCGATCAACAGATCCACCTCGGCCGGCCTGAGGAATTTCGGGTCCTGACGCACATACGGCGACCAGTCATCGATCCCGACCGCAGCGAACGCCAAATCCAGAAACTCGCGGATCGTGTGCGTCTCACCCGTCGCGATCACGAAATCCTCAGGCTGATCCTGCTGCAACATCAACCACATCGCCCGCACATAATCACCCGCGTAACCCCAGTCACGCTTCGAGTCCAGATTCCCCAACACCAACTCATCCTGCAACCCGAGTTTGATCCGCGCCACCGCGTTCGTGATCTTGCGGGTCACGAACTCGATCCCACGCCGCGGCCCCTCATGGTTGAACAGGATCCCCGAACACGCGAACATCCCATACGACTCCCGATAGTTCATCGTGATGTAATGCCCAAACACCTTCGCACACCCATACGGGCTGCGCGGATGAAACGGCGTCAACTCGGTTTGCGGAATCTCACGAACCTCACCAAACATCTCCGACGTCGACGCCTGATAAAACCGGATCGGATTGTTGTTGGCACCCCCAACCATCCGCACCGCATCCAACATCCGCAACACACCAAGCCCCGAAATATCCGCCGTCAACTCCGCATGCGTAAACGAATACGCAACGAACGACACCGCACCCAAGTTGTACACCTCATCAGGCTGCGCGAACTCGACCGCTTTCACCAACGACGACAAATCAGCCAAATCACCCGACACCGGCTCAATAAACGGGAACTCCTCCAACACCCCAGCAATCCGAGGATTGTTCTGACCCTTCACCATCCCGAACACCTCATAGCCCTCACCATGAAGAAGTTCCGCGAGATGCTGACCATCCTGACCAGTCACACCCGTCACCAACGCCCGTTTCGACACGGCGAGAGCGTACTGCCAGACCACCGAGCACACTCGGGTCTGCGCAATGGCCTCCCCCTGCTGGCATGATGCCCCAGATGCGGATCGCCATCGACATCGGCTCTCTCCATGGGCACCGCACCGGTGTCGGAACGGCGGTTGCCCACATGGTCGACCATTTAGGGGCGGACACGAGCCTCGATCTGCTCCCGTATCTCCTCAGTTTCAAAGCGCCCCAGACAGATGGACAGCTTCGCCTTCCCATTCCTGCTCGGCTCGCCACACGGTGCTGGGCTCGAAGTAATTATCCGCGAGTCGACCGCTGGCTCCACGAGGTCGACGTGGTGCACGGCACAAACTATGTGGTTCCGCCCACTCGTCGCCCACGCGTAATCAGCGTGTATGACTGCTGGTTCCTCAGCCATAGCGACCAGGCAAACCCCGACGTCCGACGCGCTGGCATGATCCTGCGCCGGGCGGCGGCGGACGGGGCGTGGATCCACACCTCCTCAGAGGCAACCGCCAACGAAACCCGGCGCCTACTCGGCACCGACCGGGTAAGGGCAATCCATCTCGGCCCTCCTGACCCACTAACCGAACCGCTGTCCCAACCCGACCCGGTTCGCCACCTCGGTGACCGCCCATTTGTTCTGGCAATCGGCACGACAGAACGGCGTAAACGATTCCCCTGGCTATCCGAGGTGTTCTCGACCCTCGACGCCGACCTCGACCTCGTCTATGCCGGAGCACCAGGGGACGACAGCGACGTCCTCCTGCGGACCATCGCAGCGCTCCCAGCCGCCGTGAGTGGCCGCATCCACCTTCTTGGTCCCGTGGACGCCGAGACCCGCTCATGGCTGATGCATCAGGCTGCTGTCGTCGCTTATCCATCGCTGGACGAAGGGTTCGGGTTTCCGATTCTCGAGGCTCAATCGGTCGGGACGCCACTAGTCGCAACCAGAGCCGGATCTATTCCCGAAGTTGGCGGAGACGGGCTCGTAACGATTGACCGAGACGACCGATCGGGCTTCGCCGAAGCCCTCTGCCAGGCAGCCATCTCCGGCCCCAAACGCGACAGCCTGATCGCTGCCGGCGCAACCAATCTCAAGCGATTCTCATGGCAGCGAACCAGCGCTGCCATCGTCGATCTCTACCGAACCGCCCTGGAGACAACATGACCTCGACACGGCCAATCGCAGTCCTCTGCGGCGGCGTCGGCGCTGCAAGATTCCTGCGAGCACTGCTTCATGTGGTGCCGGCGAGCGATATCACGGCAATCGTCAACACCGGGGACGACACCGTTATGCACGGGCTGCACATCTCCCCCGACCTCGACACGGTGACCTACACGGTCGCCGAGGCCATCGACCCTCAGCGAGGCTGGGGTCTGGTCGATGAGACTTGGCAGGCAATGGGCGCTCTCAGCCGATACACCACGCAGCGACCGCCCGGATCCCGGGCTGGGGCGACATGGTTCGGACTTGGCGATCGCGATCTGGCCACACACCTGTATCGAACCGCTCGCCTCGCGGAGGGCGCGTGCCTGACCGAGGTCACCAAAGAGATCACCGCAGCCTGGGGCCTAGACATCGACATTCTTCCCATGAGCGATGACCTAGCCCCGACGCGAGTTGGCGTCGATCCAGCGGTCGATCCTGGCCCCGACGGCGACGGGATGGTTCCGTTCCAGGATTACTTCGTCCGCCACCATCACGACATTCCAACCCGATCGCTCGACCTTGGGGCCACCCGGGCACAACCGACCACCCAGGTGATGACCGCCCTTGCCGAGGCTGACGTTGTACTCATCGCCCCGTCGAATCCCCTGGTGTCGATCGGCCCGATT
>JBDQKN010000196.1:0-4048 GCA_040263235.1 Ilumatobacteraceae bacterium | reverse complement strand
GTCGAGCGCAGTCACCGCTGCGTCACCTGTTCCGTAGGTCTTGACGGCTCCGATCGCCGCTGCTGCGGCGGTGGTGGTGGTGGCGACGTTCATGCCTTGCAGTCTCGCAGCGATAGTTGAACGCGCCTACCTGAGAAGGCGAACAGTAGGTTTCGTCGGTATGAGCATCTCGGTTGATCTCGCTGACCTTGAGGCCGTGGTGGCCGGTCGCTGGGGCTATCTGATCGTTGGTTCGAGCCAGAGCGAACGGCCGCCCAAAGTGATGGCGTTGTGCCCAAGAGTTGCTGACGGAGTCTTCATCCTCGATGTCGGGTTAGGAGGGATGTACCGGCTGGCACAAGCAGGTGGCGTCTGCTCCTTCGTTCTTCCTCCGACGGGGGAGGGCCCGCTCGGTGAGTATTCGCTCGTGATCGATGGCGCACTTGGCGTTGATGGCGATCTGGTTCAAGTTGTCCCTGCATCGGCCGTTTGGCACCGTCCAGCCCCGCGCTCGGTGACATGACCTGGCTGACCGATCGTCAACGACATGGCGGCATCGATGCAGTGGAGGTTCCAACTGGTGGGACCATCTGGCTGTGCGGCAAACATCTGATCGGCCCCGACCCTGAAGAGGTGCTCACACACGTGGGAGCGGGTGCGCTCTGGTGCCTGACCGAGGAACACGAACTCGTGGATCGGTATCCCGACTACACGGCGTGGTTGCGTCGTGACGTGCGTGCGCGATGGCAACCGGTCTACGACCTCGGTGTAGCGCCGCTCGACACGATGCGGGCCGTGGTGAGCGGAGTGGTGGCCGACCTTGATCTGTTCGGGTCAGTGGTGGTTCACTGCGGCGCGGGTTTGGGCCGAGCAGGCACCGTTGCGGTGCTGACATTGATGTCTGCGGGGTGTAGCGCATCGGAGGCCCAGCAGATTGTTGCGAGCGCGCGTCCAGGTGCTGGCCCAGAGTCAGGGGCACAGGCCGACTTGGTTGAGGGTTGGAAAAATAGAGGCTCTTGACGGTTGCGGCCGGTCGGCATAGGTTCCCAGTCACCCCCTGAATAACTCAACTTGTCGGCGGTTGTGCCGACACCGACGACTCGGGAGGGTCACATGCGTTTCGGCATCTTCATGGCACCGTTCCATCCGCCAGCAGGTCAGGATCCGATCTCAGCGGTTCAGCGCGATATCGAGATCGTGCAGTTGCTTGACAGACTCGGCTACGAGGAAGCGTGGATCGGCGAGCATCACTCGGCTGGATCCGAGATCATTCCGGACCCGATGATTTTTATCGCTCACGTGGCGAATATGACTCGGCATATCAAACTGGGTACCGGGGTGTTGTCATTGCCCTACCACAACCCGTTGCTGACAGCCGACCGGGCGATCTTCCTTGATCAACTCCTGCGAGGCAGATTCATGTTGGGTCTCGGTCCGGGTGCGCTCCCAGGTGACGCTGCGATGCTCGGTATCTCGATCGAGGAGCAGCGTGGCGCTCTCGAGGAGGACACCGAGGTGTTGATGCGAATCATCAATGGCGAGACGGTCACCCATCAGACCTCTCGCTACAACCTGGTCGACGCCAAGACGCAGTATCGCCCGTATACCGATTTTGATATTTCGGTGGCGGCGATCGCCTCGCCCACTGGCCCTCGGATCGCAGGTCGTCACGGACTTGGGTTGTTGTCGATCGGGGCCACTGCCGAAGGAGGGTTCGATCTGCTCGCCCATCACTGGGACGTGATGGAGCAACGTGCTGCCGAGTTTGGCCAGCGCGCTGACCGGGCCAAGTGGCGACTCGTTGGACCGATGCATATCGCAGAGACCAAAGAACAAGCCATTGAGGATGTCCGATTCGGGCTCGACGCTTGGTGCCACTACACCCAGAAGATTCTTGCGGTGCCGCATTTCCGGGCTGCTGGAGAGACCTTCGAGGAACGAATCGAGTGGGTGAACGAATCTGGGCTTGGTGTGATCGGAACCCCCGATGACGCGATCCGCCAGATCGAACGGCTGGAGAAGCAGTCCAATGGAGGCTTCGGTGCCTACCTCATGATGCACCACGAGTGGGCAAACACGGCGGCGACGCACACGCACTACGAACTCTTCGCCCGATATGTGAAGCCCCGATTCCAGACGATGGCTCGTGGCCCGATTGAGGCCGAGCAACGAGCGATCGGCGAGTGGGAGACGCTGGGCGACCGTGTGGAGCGAGCGGTTGCAGCGGCGACCGAGGCCCACTTCGGAACCGAGTCCTAATTCCAACCAGTCGAGCGTCGGGGGGGGGTGCCCCCCCCCCGAAGATCGATCGAGTTACCCGGTGCGTTCTCAGCCGGCTGCGGCGATGACCAGGTCAAGCACAGCGCTTGTCAGTGAGCCGATATCGGGATCGATTGGCACCAGGTTCGATGACGCAACCACGGTGATGTCGAGCTCGGGCAGGTACACCGCATCGGATCGGAAGCCCGGAACACCCCCACCGTGTGAGTACGAGTCGTATCCAGCGTGCTCGCCGACCGAAATGCCGAGTCCATAGTTCGAGAACTCCGATGTGGTCAGGAACGCATCGAGTGCGTCGGCGTCGAGTGCTCCGGTGAACTCGCTTCTGAAGATTCGAGCAACGTCATCGGCCTGCGCTTCGAGTCCTCCGCCTGTCCACCCGGCTGAGCGGACGACTGCTTCGGGGGCAATCGTGATGTCGTAGAAGTCGCCGGCCACGGATGCTTCTTTGTACGGGGCGTAGCCGGGCAGCACGTCGATAGCCAGTTTCAGTTCACCCTGGACGTATCCAGCAACGTCGTCGTTCGGTGGGAACTCTGCTGGGGTGAGGTATGCGTCATCGGCGCTTGCCGGGTCGAAGAGTCGCTCGCGCAGTACCTCGTCGGCGGCTTTGCCGGTGACCGCTTCAATCACCAATCCGGCGGCGACATGGCCGACGGTGTTGTACATGTAGTCGGTTCCGGGTTCGTATTGAGGCCCAACTGAGACTGCCCAGTCGATGATCTCCTCGGGCTCGTATGGGGTTTCGATTCGCATGCTCGACTGGATGTAGAAGCCTGGGTCGAAGGCGTACTCGGGGAAGCCATCGGTGTGGTTGAGGATCTGAGCGATGGTGACGAGGTCGCCGTAGTCGACCCCTTCCCAGATGTACCCCTCTGCCCATCCTGAACCGAGGTAGTCCGACACGGGAGCATCGAGGTCGATGAGTCCTTCGGAAACCAGTTGAAGGACCATCACCGAGGTCATTGTCTTGGTGATCGATCCCCACCTGAAGTAATCAGCGGTGGTTGCCTCACGTTCCGCCAACATGTCGCTGAGGCCGCCAGCTGTGGCGAGTTCGATCAGTTCGCCATTTGTGTTCGGCATGATCACGGCCAGTGTGACACCGGGGACGCCGTTCGATTCGATGAATTCGGCGATTGCAGCATCGATGTCGGCGAGGAGCGCATCGGTGTCGACGGATGGCTCGGTGGTGGTAGTCGTCGGTGCTGCTGTCGTGGTTGTTTCGATAGCGACCGTTGTGGTTGGAGATTCGACGGCGGTTGTCGTCCCCGCCTCTGCAGTGACTTCGGTGTCGCTGCCGCTACATGCAGCGAGCGAGACGGCGAGCACCGCGAGAGGTGCAATAAGTCGGCGGTATGTCGTTGTCATGGTGTCATCGTCCTTGGTAGTCGGGAGTTCGTTTATCGAAGAATGCTGCGACGGCCTCGCGGTGGTCAGCGGTTGCCATGGCGCGAACCATTGCTGTTGCCTCGGCGTCGAGGGCCTCGGCGAGGCCGATGTCATATGACCGGTGGATGTTCTCCTTGATGAGTCGGAGAGCAATCGGCGACCGGCCGGCGAGCTGGTGGCAGTAGTCGAGAGCCGCTTGGTCGAATCCAGCGTCGGGGAGTACCCGGTTCACCAGTCCAAGGTCAAGCGCCTCAGCTGCGGAGACTCGCTCTGAAAGGAACATGAATTCCTTTGCCTTTGCTTCGCCAATGAGGCGAGGTAGGAACCACGACGATCCGAAGTCGCCGCTCGCTCCGATGGGCGAGAATGCGGACACGAAGATTGAACGTTCGGCTGC
>JBDQKN010000195.1:0-4055 GCA_040263235.1 Ilumatobacteraceae bacterium | reverse complement strand
TTGGGCGAGGCGTGCTCTCAACATCGCTCCCACGTCCTCTCACTGCTCGGCTATGGGAGGCGGTGTCGGGCTAGGAATGACGGGAGGGTGGTAGCGAAGACTGCAGTCATCAAACGAAGTCCGGTTGGTCTAGTGCCATCCTTTGACTGCCTGTTTTGGAACGGCGAGCCTCATGGGGATCAAGGTGGCTAGCGACCCGCTATTCGCCGAGACCACCGCTGCAGACGACAAGCGGACGTCGCGCACCGATCAATCCGCTCGGGGAGCCAAGTGGGGAGCCAAACTCCACACCCACCGACGGATCGTCACGGACACGAGCGGAACACAACCCCTGGAATCACGCGGAATCTGGACGGTGACGAACACCGATGGACGGTTCCGACACGCTTTGCAAGCAGGGGGTCGTGGGTTCGATTCCCATCGTCTCCACCAGAGTGGTCGTGACAGATGCGGTGACGCATGTCGGATGCGGGTTCGATTCGGTTTCTGAAGACTGGGGTGCATCGAACGGAAGGAGTTCCGATGCACATCCGATCACGACGAGGCCGCTATGTGGCCGTATTACTCCCGTTGGCGGTGATGGTCCCAACGGCAGTTGTAGCAACCGATGGCGACGTTGATCGCGCCATCGGGACACTCGGGCTGGATGGCATACCTGATCAGGTCCGAACTCGGGTTGAGGCGATTGTCCTCGATTCCCTCGACGACCTTGACGACGATGTCGAAACGGACCTTCCGGTGGAGACTCGATTGGAGAATTCTCTTCGCCGCTGGAACTTGGCCGCTCCTGATTGGAGGTCCCTCCCTTTGTCGGTGATGGAGCGGGTGCGGGTATGTCGCGATTCTCGTTTGCGGCAGTCGGACGTGGCCGATGAGCAATGTGGCGATCGTCTTCTGATCGAGTTGCGCCTCCGAGAGATGGAACAGGCCCGGAGCCGTTTCGACGAGCGGTTAGCGGCCGCTGGGGATGACCCGACGGCTCTCGGGGACCTTGACCGACTTCAGTCTCGGGTGATGGAACATCTTGATGAGGTGGACGCAGCTGACACGCTCGAACGCAACGCTGCCCTTGGTGCCGCTGGATTTCTTGATGGCAGTTTCCAGTTGCTGCGTGATCGTTTGAGGGAGCAGCGGGTTGAGATGGATCGTCAGATGTCGCAGGTGAGTGGTGGATTGATGGGAGGTCAGCAGTGAAGACACGACGATTTCTAGCGGTAATGGTTCCGGTGGTGGCCTTGGGTCTTGTTGGTTGTGGAGACGACAGCAGCAGCGATGGATCGTCAACGACGGTGACGGTCGTGGGAGCTGAAGTTGTGCTTCCTGACTCATCGAACGGCGAAGTGACGGTCAATCCCGGATTCTCAATCGATGGGGTACTGGCGGCGGCGATCCTGCTTGCTGAAGGCAACGTTGAGGAGGCTGTGGCTGATGGGGTGGTCACGCCCATCGAGGTCGATGCCGCGGCCCTAGCTATTCGGGAGGGAACCTTGGAGACCTGGTTGACCGCTGCAGGTGGTTGAGGAACGGTGAGCGGCGTTGGGTTCGGGGATCAGCCGAGTAGTTGGTGGGCGACGTCGATCCAGAACCGGGTTGAGAGAGCGAGGCTTTCGACGTCGATTCGCTCGTCGTGCCCGTGGAACCGTGATCCGAACTCTCCGGCCGAGATGGTTGGGCTGAGCAGTCCTGCTCCGTAGGCGACGGCCCCCATGTTTCGGTACACACGGGCGTCGGTGAAGCCAACGACGAGTTGGGGGCTGATCGTGGCTCCGGGGAATGGCCGTTCGATCGAATGCTGAATTGCGTCCCAGAGCGGGGTATTGGTGGGCGACAGGCTGGCAGGGTCGTCCATGATGATCTCAATGTCGACCTGGTCGTACAGGTCGCCTAGGGCATCTCGAAGGTGTTGATCGACTTCGCCGGTTGAGTCGCCGGGCATGGTCCGGATGTCGATGTTGAGATCGACCGAATCGGGGATGACGTTGGTCTTCATGGTGCGATCGCTGGCCACGAGGTTGGGGCTGAAGGTGGTGTGGCAGCAACTCCAGAGGTGAGCAGCAGCGCCACTATGAGGGAATGAGGCGAGGTAGTCGTCGACGCGGTTGGTGTCGAGCATGATGGCTTTGGTCTCGTCGTCAATTCCCATCTGATTCACCATGGTGTTCCAGTGTTCGTGGAATCGCGCTGGTGGCCGGTAGTCAGCGATGCGTTGAACGACGGCGGCTGCACGAACGAGGGCGTTGTCGCTTCGGAATGGCATGGAGCCGTGTCCAGGTGTTCCGTGTACCCGCAGTCGTCGCCACGCAACGCCTTTCTCCCCCACATTCATAGAGATGGTGGGAGACCCGTCGGTTCCTCCGTGGAGGCCACCGTTCTCTGTGAGTACGTAATCGGCCCGAATAGCGTCGGGGTGATGGTCGGCCATCCATTGGGCGCCATATGCGGATCCCGACTCTTCGTCGGCGACGCCGAAGAATATGAGGTCGCCTCGGGGTTTGAATCCGGTGGTGGCGAGGTGACGGAATGCGACTGCCATCGACGAGGTGAGGTTCAGCATGTCGACTGCCCCTCGACCCCAGACTTCACCATCGATGAGTTCTCCGCCGAAGGGGTCGCGGCTCCACCCTTCGGGGTTCACGGGCACAACATCTGTGTGTCCCATGAGACAAAGGCTCGGAGCCGTCGGGTCTGACCCTTCAATGCGGGCGACGACCGACCGTCGGCCTGGCGCGGCGTCGTAGTGCTCAACGTCCAGGCCGGTGCCTTCGAGCAACTGGGTAAGCGTGTCGGCATTGCGGATCTCATCGCCCGAGGTGGGCGTTCCGTCGTTGACGCAGGCGTTGCGGATCATCGTCTGCAGCAACTCGACGGTTTGGTTGGTCAGGGTGGTGTCGTCTTGGTCCGCCATGCTGCGACGGTAGTCGGCGGTGACCACCTCGTCGATGAGGTGTGTAACCGTGGGAGACTCGGTGCGATGGATTTCACCCCGCACGAGGATCACCTGGCGATCATCGAGGCCGTCGATCGGGTGTGTGCTGATTTTGGCGACCACTATTGGTCGGCATGTGACGTCGAGCATCGATTCCCTTGGGAGTTCTACGAGTCGATGGCTGCTGGCGGTTGGGTGGGGATCTGCATTCCCGAGGTTTACGGCGGTGGTGGCCGTGGGATCGCTGAGGGCGCTCTGGTGCTGAACCGAGTGGCGGCATCAGGCGCCGCCATGAACGGGTCGACTGCGCTGCATCTCACAATGTTCGGTCTGAACCCGGTGGTGAAGTTTGGCAATGACCAGTTGAAAGACACCTATCTGCCGAGGGCGGCGACCGGGGATCTTCATGTGGCGTTCGGTGTCACCGAGCCCGATGCGGGCACGGATACCAGCCGAATCACCACCAGGGCTGTTGACGACGGCGCCGGCGGATTCATCGTGTCGGGCCGCAAGATCTGGACCTCAAAGGCGCTTGAGAGCGAAGTGGTGCTGTTGCTCGCCCGAACCGATGACGTGCCTGACGGTGCGACGGGGTCGGCACGGTTCGGCGGCTTGAGTTTGTTTCTCGCTGAACTCGATGAGCGTTATGTAGATATCCGTCCGATTCCGAAGCTCGGCCGAAATGCTGTGGCCTCCTGCGAGGTGGCATATGACGAACTGCCAGTCGAGGGGTGGCGGCTGGTGGGCGAACGCGGTCGAGGGTTCCAACAGATCCTTCACGGGTTGAACCCTGAGCGGATTCTGTTAGCGGCGATGTCGTGTGGGATCGGCGAGGTCGCCTTGAAGCGTGCGGTGGGCTATGCCGGTGAGCGCGAGGTGTTCGACCGGCCGATCGGATCGAATCAGGCGATTGCACATCCATTGGCCGATGCCCACATCCGGCTGCGGGCGGCGTATCTCATGATGATGGAAGCGGCATGGCGTTATGACCACGGTCACGACTGCGCCGAGCAGGCGAATTCGGCGAAGTATCTGGCTGCACAAGCGGCGTTGAAAGCCTGCGAACGGGCTGTCCTGACCCATGGCGGCATGGGCTACGCCAAGGAATATCATGTTGAACGCTACTTAC
>JBDQKN010000194.1:0-4084 GCA_040263235.1 Ilumatobacteraceae bacterium | reverse complement strand
GCACTGAACCTTGCGGCTGAATTGGTCGATGGCCAACGGGTTCACGTACCGCTGATCGGTGAGCCAATCGAGATGACATCTGGCAACGAGGCTGCGTCTGCCCAGCCCATCGACATCAACACCGCTGACACGTCGCTCCTCGAGTCTCTGCCGGGAATCGGACCTGCGACAGCCATGTCGATTGTGGAAGACCGAACTCGGCATGGGCCGTTCGCGAACATCGAGGATCTTGATCGGGTCGTGGGGATCGGACCAGCAACCCTTGACCGCATTCGCGATCTGGTGAAATCGTGATGTCGTGCTGCTCAGAGCAGCGTCTCGCCGATTTTGGCGGCTGCAAGGACCATGCCGACGATGGCGCCAACTGCTGTGGCTGCGGCGAGGAGGGAATACTGCAGCCAGAAGTCGCGCCACGTGGCGAATGGCCGTCTCACGGCGCGACGGGCTGCGATGAGTCCGATGATTGCCCAGAAGACGATGCTGATCAGGATGGCGGTGGGGTAGGAGCCCTCATCTGCTATCGGGGCGCCGATGACGAGCATTCCGGGAGCGGCGATGACTCCGCCGAGCAACCCGAGAACTGCGCTGAGTCGTCCCGACCCAACGCGCAAAACGACGAGAGCGACCAGCCCGAGGGTCAGTGGCGGTGCAAGGGCGACAGCGGGTCCACCGAGAGTCAGTCGGGTCCGGTACCACCTCGATCCACCAACCACGGCTGTGTCAAAGGTCGAGGTCGTCGGGTTCTCGACATCCATGCCGTCTGAGCGCATGGCTGCACACTACGGGCTTGCAGGTTCGCCGCCGCTGCATGTACGTCGGGCTGACCCGACCGACCACCTCCTGGTCGTTATTGCCATCGGTTGCGGTGTGATTGCGGTGGTTGAAGGGATGGGTGTGCGGGTGGTGGTCGTGCTGGGCGTCATGTCGACACTCGCGATGATTGCCCGTCGCACTCGCGTGCCGCCGTTGAGATGGCTTGCTCTCGGAGTCAGCCTTCTTGTTGTGGTGGGGGTTCATGCGAGGCATCAGGATGCGCATGCTCTCCCGGATGTGGGGCCCTACTCGGGGTGGGTGACGGTGGTCGACGACCCGCAGCCGTTCGGATCGTCTGCTCGAGCGGTCCTCTCGATCGAGGGCCGGCGATACGAGATGTGGGCACGCGGCAACGCCGCCCGGCGTCGGGTCACGCAGTGGGACGCAGGCGACATGGTGATGGTGGCGGGGCTACGGGTTGTGCTGTCCGACGATCGACGTGACCGAGTGGCGTGGCAGCACGTCGTCGGGGCGTTTGAGTCCGACTGGCTTGGCGACCGGCGTGTGGGCTCGCCTGTTGCTCGCGCCTCCAATCGGGTACGGGGCCTAGTGGGAGCCGCTTCGACGGCATTCGCTGCGCCGGACAACACGCTGTTCACCGGACTGGTGATCGGTGACGACCGGGATCAACCACCTGAGATGCTGAACCGGTTCCGCCGGACCGGACTCTCCCACTTGACGGCGGTGTCTGGCCAGAACGTGGCTCTGGTGCTGGCGGCAGCCTCCCCGATTCTGCGTTGTGTGTCGGGTCGGCTGCGCACAGCGATGACGCTGGGGTTGATTCTGTGGTTTGTCGTCATCACCCGACTCGAGCCGTCGATCCTTCGTGCTGGTGTGATGGCAGCCCTTGCCGTGATCGCACGTGCTGGCGGCCGGGAGACAGCGCCAATGCGGATGCTTGCCCTTGCCGTCTGTGTGCTTCTGGTGATCGATCCGGTGCTTGCTTCCTCGGTCGGGTTCCAACTCTCGGTAGGGGCGACAGCCGGAGTTATAGCGATCGGTCCTCGTCTCACTCGATCGCTCCGCCGTCTCGGTGTGTTCGCGGCGCCACTCGGAATCACTCTTGGCGCACAGCTAGGGGTGCTGTTGCCGAGCGCACTTGTCTTCGGTCGGCTTCCAGTCACCGGTGTGGGAGCAAATCTGCTGGCCGTCCCCGTTGCTGGGCTGGTGATGTTTCTCGGTCTGCCCTTGTCGATATTGGCGGGGGTGGCAGAGCCGCTGCGGCCATTGTTGATGTTTCCAATGCGTATCGGCGTTCGCTGGGTCGACACCGTTGCTCTGCTTGCTGATCGGGTTGAGCCACGCGATCCGGCCTTCGGCTGGTGGGTGCACGGTGCGGTCGTTGTAGTTGCGCTGGTCTATGCATGGGGTCGCCGTCTGCGACGCTGACTGCTAGACAGACAGTGCGATGGGCGTGTTTCTCCTCACTGGTGACGACGAGTCGATACTTCGTTCGGCGGTTCTTGAACTGGTGCACGAACTCGTTGGGGACGGCGACCGATCGATGATGGTCGACGAGTTCGACGACAGTGAGTTCACGCTCGCTGACGTGGCAGATGCCGCACAGACTCCGGCATTCCTCACCGATCGGCGAATCGTTGTGGCCCGCGGCATCGGCCGATTCGTCGTCGCTGATTCGCCGCCACTTGTTGGATATCTATCCGACCCGTTACCAACGACCCACCTTGTGCTCGTTGGGGGCGGCGGCGCGGTTCCGAAAGCGATTGTCGACGCAGCCAAGGCTGCTGGGGGAGAGATCCGGAACACCAGCGTCACCTCTCGCCCCAAAGAGCGGGCGGTGTGGGTGCATGCCCGGGCAGCGGTGAAGGGAGTCGAACTCGACGACCGGTCGGTTGCACGGCTCGTTGACTGGCTCGGCGAGAACTCTGGCGCACTTGATGGGGTGCTTGAGACCCTGGCGTCGAGCCACAGCGGTCGCGCCAAGGTGAAGGTCGATGAACTTGAGCCGCTCCTCGGCGAGGCAGGTGGCGTACCGCCTTGGGACCTGACCGATGCGGTCGATAGGGGAGACACCACCAGAGCATTGAATCTGCTGCATCGAATGGTGCAGGGAGGTGGCAGGCATCCACTGCAGGTGATGGCAATCCTGCATGGCCACTATTCGAAGATGGCGCGCCTCGATGGCTCGGGAGCCACCGACCAAGACTCGGCGGCAGCGGCTCTTGGCATTAAGAGTGGCTTCCCCGCCAAGAAAGCCCTTGACGGGTCCCGCCGACTCGGCCGTGACGGCCTTCGACGGGCTATCGGCCTGCTGGCACGTGCCGATCTTGATCTCCGTGGGGCTACGGGCATGGACGAGGTCGCTGTGATGGAAGTGCTGATCGCACGTCTGTCGCGTTTAGGTCCGACTGCACGCTGAACGCGACAGGGCCCGGAACCCCAAGTGGAGTTCCGGGCCCTGTCGAACGGATTGGAGATGATCAGGCGCTTGCGTTTGCCTTCTTCATGAGACGACTCTTCTTGCGAGCCGCAGCGTTCTTGTGAATGACACCCTTCGAAGCAGCAGTGTCGATTCGGCTGACAGCGGCCCGAAGGGCTGAGTCATCGGCCTCTGGCGCAGACGCCGCCTTCACTCGGGTCTTGATCTCGCTGCGCACAGCGCGATTTCGGTCGGCGCGCTTTGCGTTCGTGATGTTGCGCTTCTTCTGGCTCTTGATGTTGGCCACGGGAACCTCGGTGTGATGGTCGACGGAAATCGCCGGCTGAATAGAACATGTAGCGAGAACGGAAACTCAGCACTCGCAGCACGGCGAGGCTATCGGCACCGCTCCGACACTCCCAACGCCCCACCGGTAGCGTGTGCACAGCCATGAACGCCCCCACCGGACTCGCACGGATCCGAAACTTCTCGATTATCGCCCACATCGACCATGGGAAGTCGACGTTGTCGGACCGAATTCTTGAAGTGACGGGCGCCGTTCAGGCTCGTGACATGCGAGCGCAATATCTCGATTCGATGGATCTCGAACGAGAGCGTGGCATCACCATCAAAGCCCAGAACGTCAGAGTGGAGTGGAAGGGGCACCTGTTTCACCTGATCGACACGCCTGGCCACGTTGACTTTGGTTACGAGGTGTCCCGGTCCCTCGCCGCCTGTGAGGGAGTGGTTTTGGTTGTCGATGCCGCGCAAGGCATCGAGGCACAGACGTTGGCCAATTGCTATCTGGCGCTCGAGAACGATCTTGAGATCGTGGCCTGTCTGAACAAGATCGATCTTCCAGCAGCAGACCCAGACCGATATGCAATGGAG
>JBDQKN010000193.1:0-4096 GCA_040263235.1 Ilumatobacteraceae bacterium | reverse complement strand
GCTCGTGCTCAACGTCCCCGCTGACGGCGCTGAAGCTCACGAGGTGCCGTCGCTCTCGGCGACCACGCTGCTCGCAGTTGACCTCGGAGAGCGGCATCTGGCTGCGGGCATCGTCTCTCCCGATGGCTCAATGGGAGTCCGAGACAGAGTTGTTACCCCCCAGCGCGATCCCCTGGACGCGCTTCTTCGGCTCCTCGACCGTGTTCTTGCGGCCGCTGGAGATGCTCCACCACCGGTTGTGTGTGCCGTGACAGGACCAGGCCCAGTCGATTCCGCATCAGGTGAATTTCACCCGGTTGGTTTGACACGATGGCACGGACTCCCGGTTCGCCGGTCCGTCGCCGAGCGGACCGGGCTCCCAACCGTGCTGGAGAGTGCTGGGCGTGCCTACGCAACATCAGCATGTGAGGGCGGGTCGGTAATTGCCCTTCACCTCGGTGACGAGGTCGATGGAGGAGTGACGATCGGCGGCGTCCTCATCGACGGTGGCAACCAACGCGCAGGAATGTTCGGACACCTCATGGTCGACGCAGAGGGGCCGCAGTGCGTCTGCGGTGCAACCGGTTGTCTCGAGGTATTCGCAGGGCCGCAGTCGATCATGTCGCAGACCGGACGGGAATTAGTCAGCACTCCGCAGGCCCTCATCGATCGGGCTGGAATCATGGTGGGCCGGGCGTGTGCCTCCTTGGCGGTGATGGTAGACGTTCATCGAATTGTCGTTGGAGGGCTCTTGGTGGAGGTGTTCCGGGACCGGTTCATCGAACAGATGCGATCCGAGTTCGAGGCCCGATGTCGTCTCAGTCATCTCGACGAGGTGTCTGTTCGTGTCGTGCAGCAGCACGTTCTCGCCGGTCCAGCAGCGGTGGCAACCCGAATGCTGGCGAATTCGGTGCCTACCTCGACCCTCGGAACGACCTGAGGCTGAGACTACGCTCGGCTCATGCGACCGATGTACGACGCCGATGCCGATGCCTACCGAGCTCAGGTTCGGGCTTTTCTCGCCGACCGACTGCCCTCGGGCTTTGGAGGAATCGGAACCCTCGAAGGTGAGGCAATTACCGAGTTCGTCACCTCGTGGAGAGCGACCTTGTACGAGGCGGGCTATCTGGCACCCGGCTGGCCAGCACAATATGGCGGCGGCGGCCTGTCTGCTCAAGAGCAAGTGATTCTCGCAGAGGAATTCGCCCGTGCCGGCGTCCCGACTGGAGGGCCGAACGACACCTTCGGAATTCAGATGCTTGGTAACACCTTGCTTCTCATGGGCACTGAGGAGCAGAAGGCCCACTATCTCCCGCGGATCCTTTCCGGTGAGGACACCTGGTGCCAGGGGTACTCAGAGCCCAACGCAGGCTCAGACCTTGGGGGGCTGGGGTTGCGGGGCCAACTCGATGGTGATCAGTGGGTGATGAACGGACAGAAGATCTGGACATCGGCCGGACATCTTGCCGATCACATCTTCACCCTTGTCCGTACCGATCCTGATGCACCGAAGCACAAGGGAATTTCATTCCTGTTGGTCGACATGCGCCAACCGGGGATCGAAGTTCGACCGATTCGGATGATCAACGGGGATTCGGAGTTCAACGAGGTCTTCTACACCGATGCTGTTGCGCCCAAGGAGAACGTAGTCGGGGGAGTGAACAACGGTTGGGCCGTTGCCATGACGCTTCTCGGGTTCGAGCGGGGGGAAGCTGCTGCGACCATTCCGATTCGATTCCAAGGCGAGATCGACAGGCTCTTCGTACTGGCAGCAGAACGAGGGCTCACCAGCGATCCGGTCATCAGGCAAGAACTCGCGCTGGCATATTCGAAGGTGAAGATCATGCGTTACAACGGCATGCGTGTGCTGACGCAATTCCTGAAGGGTCATCATCCTGGCCCCGATGCGGCGATCTCGAAGCTGTTCTGGAGCGAGTACCACCTGACGGTGACCGAACTGGCAACCCGCATTCTTGGCGCTGAGGCCATGGTGCCCGTTGGGCGCCCACCCTCATCGGCATTTCAGACCGATGACATGGGGGCTCCGAATTCATCGGGCTCATGGGTGGGTACTTTCCTCAGCGCTCGCGCCGGCACCATCTATGCCGGTAGTTCCCAGGTCCAGCGAAATATCATCGGCGAGATGGTGCTCGGGCTGCCCAAGGAGCCGCGCCCGGCGTGAGGCTCCCTGCCACTGGCGTCAGATCGTTCATCCCGGTTTTCCGGGCGATCGTTGTCCGGCCGCGTCTGTGGTACCCATCGATTCGGCAAGCGTTGGTCCTAGCGCCAGTTGGCTGGTGGCGACGGGCCCCCTTTCTTCCCCTCCCATCAGTTGAACTCCTCGAGTTCAGGGCCGTAACCCAGTACGGCTCCACAACTCACGCGATGGACCCGCACGATGTAGTGGACTACGTGCGATGGTGTTCATCGATGCGCGGTCTGGACTCGACTTCACCATGAGGCAAGTCGGGGGTTGATGTCGTGCGCGACGTGCTCGTCTTGAACGCAAGTTTCGAGCCGTTGAGCGTGGTGTCTGTCCGACGAGCAGCCTGTCTGGTTCTCGCCGGCAAAGCCGAGATTCTGGAGCGGGATGATGTGGAACTCCGTTCGCCGACCGTGTCGTTGCCAATGCCGATGGTCGTACGTCTCAGATACATGGTGCGCGCCCCTCGCCGGCGACAGGCGGTGTTGTCACGGCGAGCAGTCTTTGCTCGTGATGACCATCGCTGCCAGTACTGCGGGGGGCCAGCAGATTCGATCGACCACGTCCTGCCACGCTCGCGGGGTGGGCCACATGTCTGGGAGAACCTTGTTGCAGCGTGCCGTCCATGCAACCTCACCAAGCGTGACCGGACACCTGAAGAGGCTGGAATGCGATTGAGTCGGCCGTGTGTGGCGCCTCGATCCCCGGCTTGGGTGGTGGTTGGCCAGTCGCGCATTCCTGAGGTGTGGCGGGCCTATCTGCCTGTTGCAAGTTGAGCACAGAACTGCTCATCCGCCGCGGTTCGATTCAGGAGCTGCTTGAGCCGCCTGTCGAGCTCACGGGCAAGGTTCAAGTGGTTCTGTGCGAGCCGACCTCCCCAGCGGTGGTCGTTGGCTCGCGTCAGTCCGAGGACCTCGTGTCGTCACGCGTCGGTGATATCGCCGCTGGCAATGTTGTGAGAAGGCGATCAGGTGGCGGAGCCGTATTGGTGCACCCCGAACGATCGATCTGGGTCGATGTGCTCGCGCCCGTCTCACTTGGACGCTTTGGGTCTGACGTGCGTACGGGGATGATCGAGGTGGGGCAGGCTTGGCGGCAGGCCTTGATCTCGCTTGGGGCGGATGCCCGTGAACTCACCATTCATTCAACTGGGATGGAACTCGACGAATGGGGCGAGGTCCTGTGTTTCTCTGGGCTGGGTCCGGGTGAGGTTCTCGCCGGCGGCTTGAAGTTGGTTGGGCTCAGCCAGCGACGAACCCGGTCACTGCTTCGTTTCCAGTGTCAGGTCCATCGCGAGGATCCCACCGACGCCCTCGCTGAGTTACTTGATCATCGGCCCCCCGGTCTCCCGAGCCGGCCGGCGCTGCTTGGAATGGTGCTTGACCCCGCGGTGAGTGCAGAGGCACTCGCTCGGGCGCTTGCGGCCGCCCTCTGAGTTGCTCCGCTGAGTTGCCCGCTGAGTTGCCCAGGTTCGTTTGGCGCGCAGCGCGTCTTGCTTTTCGACCGACCTGGCGGCCGGCTAGTCGACAGATTGGAAGAGATTGGAGGAGAATGGTTGACATAGGGGTGAATTGGGCGACATACTTGCGATCGCAGTCGGCACTCCCGCGACCGATTGCCGAGGCGGTGCGGGTGAATCGGAAAGGGGAGGCACGTGTTCGTTGGGGTCTACGACCGCAGCATGGACGACAACGGTCGTCTCGGCTTGCCGGCACCCTTTCGTGGCGAACTCGGCGATCGTTGTTATGCCACGCTCGACCCCCAGGGCTGCATCACGGTCCGAACTGCCGAAACCTTCGAGTCTGAAGCTGCCGAGATCATCGAAGCCGTGAAGAACGGCGGCGCGACCCCGGGTCAGCGACGTTCTCTTGCGACGAACACCATCACGGTGGCTATCGACAAGCAAGGGAGGAT
>JBDQKN010000192.1:0-4103 GCA_040263235.1 Ilumatobacteraceae bacterium | reverse complement strand
TCGTGGTGGCGTGGTGGCGTACGCAAGTGAGGTGAAGTTCGATGTACTCGATGTTCCGGAGGGGCCGGTTGTGAGCGAGGAGTCAGCGCTTGCGATGGCTCGTGGCGTTCGCTCAGCGGTCGGGGCGGACGTCGGTCTTGCGTTGACGGGGGTTGCCGGGCCCGACGCTCAGGACGGAATGAGGCCCGGGACGCTGTTTGCCGCTGTTGTACTACCTGATGGCGATGGCGTGTCCGAGCGGGTGGCGCACCTTCGGCTCCCGGGAGATCGCGACACGATGAGACAGCTTTCGGTGATCTCGTCGCTCGATCTCCTACGTCGCACGATCCTCGGTGAGGGTGAACCGGGATAACGTCTCGGGCGGTGTCGAGTGCATCATCAGCCCCTGTAGCTCAGTCCGGATAGAGCAACGGCCTTCTAATCCGTAGCGCGCAGGTTCGAATCCTGCCGGGGGCGCTGTACCCTGCGGTGTCCCGCCGCGTTCTGCGAGAACGGGACCACCGCCGATCGAGAGGGCCTGCGTGAAATTCAAGAAGGGTGAGACGGTCATCTATCCCCAGCACGGTGCGTGCGTAGTCAAGGGCACCAAAAAGATGGAGGCCTTCGGCGAGAAGCGGGAGTACCTGATTCTCGAGACGGTGATCAACGAGATGACCCTCAAGGTTCCGGTGGATAAAGCCGACGAGGTCGGTGTCCGCCCGCCAGTGTCCCCCGATGAACTTGAGGACCTCGTGTCAGTACTCGCAAAGCCAGATCCGCGAGTGCCGTCGAACTGGAGTCGCCGGTTCAAGAATCACCAAGAGAAGCTCAAGTCAGGCGATGTGTACCAGGTTGCTGAAGTCGTAAGAAACTTGGCTGCCCGTAACCGAGATGCTGCACTTTCGGCCGCAGAGCGCACGATGTACGAGCGTGCTCGGGTGAACTTGATCAGCGAGATCGCACCAGCACTGAAGGTGTCAGCGGAGGACGCCGAGGAGTACCTCGATGAGGCCCTGGCCAAAGGTGTGCTCAAGCCTGAGAAGAAGGCTAAGAAGGCGCCCGCTAAGGGCTGAACGGTCCGCCAACGACCACCGAGTCACCTGCCAGACTCGGGTTATGCCGAATTCAACCTCGACCTCTGTCGCGTTCTGTGGCCTTGGAGTAATGGGCGCCCCGATGGCGCGTCATCTCGCCGAGGCCGGACACCCCATCGCCGTCTACAACCGGACCGCCTCAAAGGCGCTTGCATGGGTCGCCCTTCACGGAAACCGTGCTGCCCCGACACCCGCAGAGGCCGCAGACGGTGCCAACATCGTCCTGCTCTGTGTCGGCAATGACGACGATGTCCGCGAAGTTGTTCTCGGTGAGGGCGGTTGCCTGGCGTCGATGGCCCCGGGGAGCATCTTGGTCGACCACACCACGGCATCGGCAGGCCTCGCTCGCGAACTGGCTGCGGCATGCGCTGAGCGGGAGGTCGGATTTGTCGATGCTCCGGTTTCGGGCGGCCAAGCAGGGGCTGAGAACGGGGCGCTGACGATTATGTGCGGCGCTGATGATCCAGACACGTACAGCCGTGTTGAGTCGGTGGTTGCGGCCTACGCGAAACGTTGCAGGCGAATGGGGCCAGTGGGATCTGGGCAATTGACCAAAATGGTCAACCAGATCTGCATTGCCGGTCTGCTCCAAGGTCTATCCGAGGGCGTCTCGTTTGCGCAGCGAGCAGGTCTTGATGTCGATGAGGTTGTGGAGGTCATCGGGCAGGGTGCGGCGCAGAGTTGGCAGATGGACAATCGGGCATCGACCATGTCTGCCGGGGAGTTCGACTTCGGATTTGCCGTGGAGTGGATGCTCAAAGACCTGTCGATCTGCCTCGACGAGGCTGCACGGAACGGAGCGCGTCTCCCAGTGACTGCGGTGATCGAGCAGTTCTACCGTCAGGTGGATCAGCGCGGCGGAGGTCGTTGGGATACGAGCTCCCTGATCGACCTCCTGCAGAACCCCTGAGTCAGTGGAAGCTGACCGGTAGGTGGTCCACACCGCGAATCGTGTACCGATCACGCCACGTCGGCTCGCCCGCGAGTTCGATCCGATCAAAGCGTCGAATGAGCCGGCTCAAGGCAACCGTTGCTTCCATACGCGCCAACGACGAACCCAGGCAGTAGTGGATGCCGGAGGCAAAAGCCATGTGTCGCTGCGCGTTCGGCCGGTCGAGCATCAACCGATGGGGTTCGGGGAACATTGCTGGATCGTGGTTCGCAGCCCCAAGACAGGTCACCACGACTTGGCCGGGGTCGATCACGATTGGCTCATTGTCAAGACCTCGATAGGTGACTGTTTCGAGGGGGACTCTCACCGTCTGCTGAACCGGTCCGTCGAATCGTAGGAGCTCGTCGATCGCTGTGGCATCCAGCGAAGGGTCGTTGCGCCAGCGTTCGAGCTGATCAGGGTTTCGAAGTAGTGCAAGCAGACCGTTGCCGATGAGGTTCACGGTCGTTTCATGGCCTGCCACGTAGAGAAGTACGACGAAGACGATGAGTTCTGTCATGTCGAGTCGTTCACCCTCGGACTCGGCCGTGAGGAGCGCAGACACAACATCGTCGCCGAGGTTCTTTCGGCGATCTTCGATGACTTCGATGAGATACGGGATGAGCTGCCCCATGACACCGTCGGCCCGATCGAGGTCCTCAAGGGTCGTTGTTGGTTCGAGAGTGGCAGTGAGCACTTGGCTCCAGTCGCGGAGCTCCTCGGCGCGGTCGGTTGGCATATCGAGCATCGCTGAGATGACTTGAAAGGGGATCGGAAAAGCCATCTCGTCGATGACTTCCATCGAACCCCGCTGCATCGCCCGATCGAGCACCTCGTCAACCATCTGTTCGGTAAGCGAGCGCAATGCCTCTATCGATCGGGGAGTGAACGCCTGAGTTACTAGGCGACGAAGACGGGTGTGGTCAGGGGGGTCGAGATTGAGGATGGATTTCGACCGGGTCTCTTGTCGCTCACGTCGCCGTTGCATCACCGGATCGGTGAGAGGAGCCGTGGAGTGGGCTTCGATATCACGGCCGAACTCGGCGCCTCGAAGGGTTCGAGACACATCGTCGTAGCGGGTGAGCACCAAGTGGTGGTCATCGATGCGGTGGACGGGTTCCTCAGATCGGAGGCGGTCGTACCAAGAGTATGGGTCAGCTCGGAAGCCCGGGTCGAGCGGTGCCCAAAGCGGTGCGGTGGTGTCGGGTGAGTTCATGCGTCCTCAATGGGTGCGTCGTCGCCGAAGGGGAGGGTTACCAGCGGAGCCCATTCATAACACTCATCATCGCGGCCCGGCCACACGACCCACTGAGCGCCGTTTCGGCGCTCGTGAACGGCGCGCATCATGGTGTCGACAACCCGATCAACGCTGAGCAACTCCAAGCCGAGTGATTGGATCGTTCCTTTGGCATCTTCGGACAGAATCGCGGTGTCGGCGAAGCCTGGGCAGATCGCCGAGATATGAATGTCGAGTTGCTCACCGTGACCATCGATAGCAGCGGCCATCGACCGGACGAACCCCACCACTGCATGCTTGGTGAGGCCATAGATGGGATCGGGAGCGATGGGAACCAGCCCTGCGACCGAGGCTGTTACCAGGATGTCACCAAAGCCGGTCTCAACCATGTGAGGAAGGACCGACTGGGCGCCAAAGACGACCCCGTCAACGTTGGCCGACATGACGGTTCGATACCTCTCGCCGTCAAGCCCGACGAGGGGCAGGGTTCCCTCAGCCCGAATGTGATTAGTGGCAACACCAGCGTTCAGAACAGCGAGATCGAATGGGCCCTGTTCTTCGATAAGTGCCGCCCAGGACCGGGCATCGCCAACGTCGAGTCTGACTCCAGTAGCGAGGCCTTCAGGGCAGGACGCAACAACCTCGTCAAGCCGTTCTTGGTCGACGTCGGTTGCAACACACGTTGCGCCACGTGCCGTGAGCATGCGAGTGATGCCGGCCCCAAAGCCGCTGGCAGCTCCAGTCACCACCGCACGACGGCCAGCTAAATCAATGGTGTTCATGCGAATCCATCCTCTCCCCAGTCGGGGTGTTCGAAGGCATCGACTGCCTCGGTCATTCGTGAAAGAACGGTCTCGAGGAT
>JBDQKN010000191.1:0-4128 GCA_040263235.1 Ilumatobacteraceae bacterium | reverse complement strand
GGGGCTTCAACGTTTTCCCGCGTGAGATCGAGGATGTCCTCACATCGCACCCAGCGGTGTCGGTCGCCGCTGTCATCGGTATCCCCGACGACAAATGGGGCGAGGCAGTCACGGCGCTGATCGTGCTGAGGCCGGGAGCCACGGTCAAGGCCGACGAACTGATCGCCTTGGTCCGAGACCGAAAGGGGGCGATCTATGCGCCGAAATCGGTCGAGTTCCTCAATGAGTTGCCATTGACCGCGGTCGGCAAACCAGACAAGAAGGTCCTTCGTGCGCGCTACTGGGGCGATCGCTCGCGCCACGTGAACTGATGTCCCATGACATGAATTTCGTGTGTGAGGCTCGGTGTGCCTAAGATCACACCTGACGCAACGGCGCGTCGGTTGGCGATTCGACTCTCAGGGGGAAGGAGTACCAGATGGCCCTGCTTGACGTGCAGGACGTGGTTGTTCGCTTCGGTGGTGTGACAGCGCTAGATGGCGCATCATTCACGATCGATGAAGGACAGATCTGCGGCCTGATCGGTCCAAACGGAGCTGGCAAGACGACGTTGTTCAACGTGGTCAGCCGGCTCTATACCTGCGATGCAGGCAGCGTGAGATTCGGGGAGCACGATGTGCTCGCCGTTCCCTCGCACAAAGTTGCAGGAATCGGAATCGCTCGCACATTCCAGAACCTCGGTCTGTTCCCATCGAACACCGTTCTGCAGAATGTGATGATCGGTGCCCATCACCGCACGAAGACCGAGTTCTGGTCAGCGATGCTTCGCACGCCCAAGGCTCGCCGCGAAGAGCGCGAAACCCGCGAGATGGCGATCGAACTCCTGAACGATCTCGGCCTTGCCCATGTGGCCAACGCTCCGGCAGCCGGACTGCCCTACGGAACGCTGAAGCGCATTGAGATCGCTCGTGCTCTCGCCGCTGAGCCGACGCTTCTGATGCTCGACGAACCAGCATCTGGCCTTACCCACGCTGAGGTCGACGAGCTGGGTGAGACAATTCGTTCCGTTCGAGACCGATACAAGCTCACCGTCCTGTTGGTTGAACACCACATGTCAATGGTGATGAGCGTTTCCGACAAGGTTGTGGCGCTCGACTTCGGACGCAAGATCGCAGAGGGAACACCGTCTGAGGTTCAGCAGGATCCAGCGGTGATCGAGGCATACCTGGGGGTGCAGGCGTCATGAGTCTCTTGGAAGTGAAGAATCTGGTCGCCGGTTACGGTCAGGTCCAGGTGCTGCACGGAATCGATCTCTCAGTCAATGAGGGAGAGGTTGCGGTGGTGCTCGGAGCAAATGGAGCCGGAAAGACCACCACACTGCGGGCGCTTACCGGAATGATCAAGACCTCTGGGTCGATCGTGTTTGAGGGTGAGGAACTCGTCGGTAAGAAGACCGATGAGATCGTTCGACGTCGCATCGCCCATGTCCCCCAGGGTCGTGGCACGGTGGCGCAATTCACCGTCGAGGAGAACCTCGAGGTTGGTGCGTTCATCCGGAGCGATAAGGCGGGCGTCGCAGCCGACATGCAGAAGATGTTCGAGATGTTCCCCAGGCTGGCGGAACGTCGTAAGCAGACGGCTGGAAGCCTGTCGGGTGGCGAACAGCAGATGCTCGCGATTGCTCGAGCGCTCATGCTCGACCCTCGACTCCTTCTGCTCGACGAGCCGTCCCTCGGACTTGCCCCACTCATCATTAAGGGCGTGTTCGAGACACTCGAGCAGATCAACAAGGAGTTCAACACCACGATGCTCGTGGTGGAGCAGAACGCGAACCTCGCGCTCAGCATTGCACAGAGCGCGTTCTTGCTCGAGACCGGTGAGATCGTCGCATCTGGTCCGGCTGAGCAGATCAAGAACGACGATTCCATCCGCAAGGCGTACCTCGGGTACTGACAGGAGACCGACCATGACCAAGTTCTTTCAACTCGTCATTGCCGGCATCGAGATGGGTTCGATCTACTCGATGGTGGCCCTCGCGATCGTCATCATCTATGCCTCAACGGGGTTGAAGAACCTCGCCCAGGGCGAGATGGCGATGTTCTCGGCATTCATTTCATGGCAGCTCTACACCTGGGGCCTCGGCCCATGGTTAGCGCTGGTACTAGCAGTGATCATCAGCTTCATCCTCGGGATGATGCTGCAACAGGTGGTGCTCCGCCCGGTTCAGGATTCATCGCTACTCACCGTGGTGATCGTGACATTGGGCGTGTTCCTCGGACTGTCCAGCTTGGCTGGCTTCATCTGGGACTACTTGATCAAGGCCCCGCCGGCTCTCTTCCCAGAGGAGGCACTGGTGTCATTCGGCTCGGTCCGAGTGGGAACTCCAGCAGTCGGTGTCTTCGTGGTTCTGTTGGCTCTTGCAGCCGGACTGTTCGCCATGTTCCAGTTCACGAAAATTGGACTCGCCATGCGCGCTGTGGCCTTCAACAAAGAAACGGCAATGCTCGTTGGCGTTCGTGTGAATCTGGTCATCATGGTGGGCTTCGGTCTGGCAGCCTCGCTCGGTGCTGCCGGCGGCATCTTCGCTGCTCCGAAGGTCTTCCTTGAGCCCTTCATGATGTTGACGATCTTGATTTACGCGCTGGCGTCTGCAGCATTCGGTGGACTTGATTCACCTCTTGGTGCCGTGATCGCTGGTTTGATCATCGGTGTCGTCGAGAACCTTGCGGGCGGTTACATCGGGTTCATCGGTTCCGATCTGAAGATCGTCGTCCCATTGGTGATCATCATCGTCACCTTGATCTTCAGGCCACAGGGTCTGCTCGGACGCAAGTACATCCCGCGGGTGTGAGCGAGGAGAGATGATCATGACCTACAACTCAATTCATGTCGTACCGATCGAGGGGGATAACTGATGGCACTGATGACCGTGGTGAGGGGTTCCTCCCAATACCGTATGTACACCGCGCTAGGGCTTGGACTGACGCTCTTGGCGTTGATCCTGCTTCCAGTGGTGACGTCTGACTTCCTGACCTTCCAGTTCACGATGGCGTTCATTTGGACCATCGCCGTGTTGGGTCTCAACATGCTCACGGGCTGGAGCGGCCAGATCACACTTGGTCTGAGCGCTGTCTTTGGCGTCGGCGCTTATGCCACCGTGATTCTGGTGCGCACCTATGAGTGGAATGCCGTTGCCACGATTCCGGTAGCCGGGTTGCTTGCGTTCGTGTTTGGCTACGCAATCGGTGTCCCGGCCCTGCGCCTCGCTGGTCTCTACTTAGCCCTGATGACTCTGGCTATCGGTGTGGCCTTTCCGAAATTTGCCACCCGCTTTGAGGAACTTACCGGCGGCTCAATGGGGATTCAGATCAAGTCGAAGGACTTCCCCAAGGAGATGTGGGGCCTGAGCAGAGATCAGTACCTGTACTTCCTGGTTGTGATCGTGGGCATCGTGATGTTCGTTCTAGCCAGGAATCTTCTGAAGAGCAGAGTCGGTCGAGCCATTACAGCGATGCGTGACAATGAGATTCCTGCGCAGACGATGGGGATCAATCCGACTCGCTACAAGACGTTGATTTTCGCAACAAGCTCAATGGTGGCGGGAGTCGCTGGATCGATGTACGCGTTCGTGATCCGTTTCGCAGCACCGAACTCGTTCACGCTGACTTTGTCGATCACGATTCTGGCAGCACTCGTCGTTGGCGGAATCGGGACCTTTGCCGGGGCCATCGTCGGTGGAGTGTTCATCCAGTTCGTTCCCTACTATGCAGAGCAGGTGGAGAAGAGCCTCGCCGGCCTCGTCTTCGGTGTGGTCATCATCGTGATCATGCTGGCGGCCCCGCTGGGCTTCATGGGCGGTTTCAAGAAAGCCCGGGCCCGGGTAGTGAACGTGATCGACCCACCAGTGGTCAGAGAGAGTGCATCCTGACCTGTTAACAGGATCAGCGACCACTACGATTACCAATCTCCCGCCGGTTAAGGCTGGCGGGGAACCCACGCCCTTCGGGGCACAATCCAAAACAACACAGGGGGAGTACATCCACATGACACGCACCAAGACTCGGCGCTTCGGCGCCGCCCTGGTCGCACTGTCGTTCCTCGCCGCATCCTGCGGTGGCGACGACGCGGCCGAGCCCGCAGCTGAGGAGCCCGCAGCTGAGGAGCCCGCAGCTGAGGAGCCCGCAGCTG
>JBDQKN010000190.1:0-4134 GCA_040263235.1 Ilumatobacteraceae bacterium | reverse complement strand
GCTCTCGACCTGATACTCACCGGTCGAGAGGTCACGAATCTCGACCAGTCGCAGCCAGTCGGCCGGCAGCGGGAACTGATTCTCGAAACCCCATGCCGGAGCATCGGTGCTCGGAGCCAGAATGTCGCGCTTCATGGCGAAGTTCCACGGGTGCTCGCGCAGCACCTGATCGCGCACAAGCGGCCAGTTTCGGGCGCACAGGTTCGCGGCCTTGTTGCCATCGGTCAAGCTGATGATCGGGTTCTGCCCGAGCTTGTCGAGTGCCTTATTGCAGATGTCGATGACAGAGGCCATTCCGTGCCCTCAATGAACAAAGGGCCGAAGCCCCTTGTGTTACTGCAATTCGAGTTCGTTGATCCGTTCCTTGATGCGCTCGATGCACACCATCAGATCGGCTTTGGTCGCGCTGTCGTCGTACAGAATGCGCACCTGACCCGAAAGAGCCAGCGCCGTCCCGTCTTCCTTGGTCATGGACTCCTTGACCGTGGTTACCGAGGCGTCAATGAATTTCTTCGCCATGTCGTTCTCCAGTAGTGGAACAAGGGGGCCGAAGCCCCCTTGTCGTTACGGCGCGATGTAGTACAGGTACGCGACAGCGTAATCCGCACTGTTCGGCAGTGCCGCAGTGCCGACAGTCGCCAGCACCGTCTCGGCAGCAGTCAGTGCCGCGTCATCCATCGCTGCCGCATTGCCGAACAGAGTCGGCGTATTGGCAGCGGTGAAAGTTGCGGCCGTACGGTACTTGCCCGTGGTACCCGTGACACCGATGGCGATCGTGGCCGAGGCGCCGGCTGTGGCCGAGGCGACCAGCACACCGTAGGCGAACGTGTAGCCGGCCGGCACGCGAGCCAACACGATGTCGTCGCCGGAGGCTTGACCATCGTACGGGATCGTGGCGCGGAAGCAGCGAACACGGGCGCCCTGGAAACCACCGCTGTTCTGGGTGGTCGGGATCGTGCTGATCCCTGCGACTTCTACTGCATAGGTTGTTGCCATGTCAGTTCTCCCTTACTCAGTGCAGAGGATTTCGACAACCTTCTTCTCCTCGACTCGCGTCGCACCGAAGGTTCCCTTGACATACACCTGAGTCGAGTACGACTTGTCGGCACGTTCGCCGATGCGGGTGTTGATGTCGTTCCACATGCCGACGTGCAGGCCGGATTTGGCCCACGCGATACAGCGACGGGCGCTGGAGCCATCGACACCCAGGCGCTCGATCTGGATGAACTTGAACCCCATGAAGGTGTCCACGTTGCCCTGAACCAGCGACTTCACGGTGTTGTAGTCGCTCGACGTCACCTCGGTGGTCGCCAGCAGGTCTTCGATCTGCTCGGCAGTGACCGCGATGCACAGTTGGTCCATGTCCATATCGACTTCGTTGCGCATGAAAATCTTCTTCGCAGCGCGCAGCTTGGCGATGGTGAGACCGCTGGCGGCAGCGGCGATCTGCTGCGTGGCCGTGGCAAACCCGGTGGTCGTGGTGCCGTTCTCGCCGGTCTTGGCATCACCCAGAGCCGCAGTGATGATCAGGTCGTCCATCGCACGGCCGAGGGCGTAAGCGCCGTTGGTGGCATACGAACTGGTCGGGTCGATCAGCATGCGCAGCTTGTCCTGATCGTCGATCATGTCCGCCCACTCGTAGTCGGTCGGGAAAACCCAACGGGCGTCGTGCGGGGTGGAGATGAGCGGCGTGTCGGAGTGACGGCTGGTGCGGACCTGTGCGGTCACTGCGCCGACTTGTTCGACGGCCTTGGCGGCCTTGCCGGTGTAGCTGCCGACGGTGCAGTAGTCGCGCAGCTTGGAACCGCGCTGCTGAAGCAGCAGGGCAACATTGGTGGTGTACTGCTGTACAAAAGCAGTCGTGACTTCAAAGCTCATGATGAGACCTCGCTAAAAAATGGATCAAGTCTGTCCGGTAGAGATCGACTTGTCCGCTTGAGCGGGGTCTAAAAACGCAGGCACCTTGTTGTCGGTTGTCTTTGCAGGCCGACCCGGTTTCCCTGACGCTTGCGAGGCCGGTACTTCCTCGCTATTCAAGGATACATAATCCTCGAACTTTCTGCAAATCTCGATAGTGTGTTCGGGCGCCGTGATCCCGACGCGCGATGCCTGGGGAATCAGGAGCTTCAGCAACTCCAGTCTCACGGTCGCCTTATCCATGAGCGGCCCCCATGAGGCGCGTCATCTTGGCAATCGCGTCCTTGTCACCATTCAGGTACTTCGCCATGAACTGATTGTCCATCTTCAGGTCTGCGATCTGCTGCTTCGCGGTAGCCGGTGACAGGGCGAACGAGGAACCCTCACGCTCACCGCCCGCAAACGAGTCTTCACCCATCTTCGACCCGAGCGTGGCGAACAGACGCAGAGTTTCCGCGGTGCCGAGCTTCGCTTCCATCGCGTCCAGCTTCGCCTGATCGTAACCGAGTGCCGCAGCAGCCCGACGACCGGCGTCAAGGTTCTGTTCGAACGCCTGACCCCACTCCTTCTTGACATCAAGCACCTCGCGCTCCGAGGTTGCCTGCATCTCGGCTTCAGACTGCTGCCCGAGGCCCGTGACGAACTCATTCCACTCACCGTACAGACCGACGGCCTGCTTCGCGGACAGCCCGTGCTTGTGCGCGAGGGTCTTGTAGAATTCGGTGACCTTGGGGTCCGCGTCAGCGGGCATCTTCAGGTCGTACTTGTCCGGGGAGTCCGGCCGGCCGAGCTTCGCGTAGAACTCGTTGATCTTGGCTTCGTCGGCATCCTCGCCCGGCAGTTCCACGAGCGCCTTGGAGCCACCGGCGAACTTCTCCAGGTTCCGGTAGCTCGTGAGCAGATCGACCGGCGACTGCCAGCCTTTCGCGCCCACGTAGGCTTGGGTGTCCTCATCAAACCCCGCGTTCCACGGAGTTGCTTGGGTTCCGGTGGTTGTCGTTACAGCAGCACCGGTATCGGCGCTACCGTTATCGCCCGACAGGGCGGCAGCAGCTTCACTCATTGTAATCCTCGATCAGTTGAACAACATCTTCTTCGGTCAGATTCAGATATGTCTGAATCCGCAGAAACACTTCCCTTCTACCTTCCAACAAATACGTTGTATGTACATTATTGACATCGGCAGTCGGCAGTGACGCCCGACAGAATCGGCGCAAATCCGCCAGTACCTTCCGACCCTCAGGGTTGTCGAAGGTCTTGATGTAGGCGCGCCGACGCTTGAGTGTCAGGGGATTCAGGTTCATGCGCTACCCCGCAGCAGGTTCTGTGCTTGTGCTGCATCCTTCATCGCGGCAGCCAGCGGCTGTGCGGCCTGTAGCTCCATCATCTGCTGCTCCTGTGCTGCCCGGTCGTCACGAATCTTCTTGATCGTATCGGGGCTGCGCAGCACCGGTGTCGGCACGCCGGATACCTCGGCCGTCAGGCGTGCGAGTTCATCGCGATCGAAGATGTCCAGCACGGTCGGGTCAATCTGGGCGAACGGGGACAGAAGCTCCATCGTGCGCTGCACACCCACAAGCTCCTCGGCCCGCTGCATCCGGGACATCGGGGAGTCATAGACGATCTCGTACTCACCACCGGCTTCCTTGAGGATGTCAGGCATCGGCGGGAGCATGCGGTGGAACATCAGCAGATCAAGCTCCCGTTCGATCAACGGACCCAGAGCCTCCGATTGTTGCCGCCCCATTGTCGGGGTCAAGAGCATCCCCTTCTCCTGAGCACGGATCAGCGCCTCGGTGGCAGTCATGCGCGGGGTCTCAACGAGAATCTGGAACAGGGTCACGAGGAACGCATCGTCAATGGCTGCCCGACGCTGATCCATCTTGCCCTCTGCAATATCGACGCGGGCACCGGTGCCGAACGGCTGGAGCATCGCCTGACCGTTGCGATTCACACCGCCGACGTTCAAGCCACCTGGGCGCATGTTGATCGTGGTCGCACCGCCCCCGAGAATCCCGTCATCGTGCAGCAGGATCGGTGGGTCGATCAGCTTATGGACAGCCCGGATGTCGGTCTTGGCCATCTCGTTGAGCATCTTGATGTCCGGCAGCGCCATCATCGCGGGGCTGCGGCCATAGACCTCCTCGGGGGCCGTGACGTACCGGCTGATCGAGTATGGGAAGCTCGTGAAGCCACCCTCCGGGGCGACCATCATCT
>JBDQKN010000189.1:0-4140 GCA_040263235.1 Ilumatobacteraceae bacterium | reverse complement strand
GGCGACCGCGCTGGCGAGGTGCGGTGAGGTCGCGTTGGCGTTTCATGGTGTCACCGCTGGGTGGGCATGATCGGGGCGCCGTCGTTGGCGCAGGCGCCATCCGACGCCAAGCAAACGGTCGACGACGTCGTCTACGGTCACGGCGCCGAGAAGGCGCCCCGCCTCGTCGAGAACCGGTAGAGCGAGCATGTTGTAGTACGCGAACTGTTCATGCACCTCTTGTTCAGGGGTGTCGGGTCGAGCCACAGCCACTTGACGAAGACATCGACCGAGTTCCATGCCCGGTGGTTCTCGCAACAAACGTTGCGCAAACACCACACCGAGGTATCTCCCGGTGGGTGGTTTGAACGGAGCTTGGCAGATGAAGATCTGGCCGGCGATTGCTTGGGTCCAATCGGGGTCACGCAGTTGTGCGAGTGCCTGCGCAACGGTGTCGTCGGGCCCAAGAATGATGATCTCGGGGGTCATGAGGCCGCCAGCGGTTCGATCACCGTAGGAGAGCAACCGGGTGAGAACCTCGGCCTCTTCAGCGTCCATGGCATCAAGGACAGCGCGTCGTTGCTGATCGGGCATCTCACCGAGGAGGTCGGTGAGGTCGTCGTACTCCATCTCGTCGAGCACCCCGAGGAGCCGATCAAGATCAAGTCCTTCGATGAGCCGCAACTGTTCGTCCTCTGGGAGTTCCTCAAGAAGGTCGGCCAAGCGCTCATCGTCCATCGACTCAGCAAGTTGGCGCCGCTGGTGGAGTGGGAGTGCTCGGACGACACCAGCGACGTCCGACGGGTGCATGTCACGGAGTCGGGCTGCTTCTGCGGCCATTGCGGTTGGCGCTGAGAACAGGTGGGGAACATCTGACCAATTGACGAGCCGGTAGTTGGGTCGTCGCCTCAGCACATTTCGACGTGCCAGCCGAACCTTTGAAACATCCCACCATTCGGTGCGACCGTCGGTGTGATGTTCAAGTCCGACATCGCTGACTGTCTCGCCTCCTGCGATCGCCTTGTCGATGATTTCAGCGCCGATGAGTGTTTCTCCGGGCCGACGCTTGAACGGATGGAGGTCGATGTCCCACGATCTCAACTGCGCGCCATCAGCGTCGAGGTGGCCGATGCGTGCCCAGTTGACGAAGATCCGGCGGCGCTGGCTGGTGGCGACGAGCCCGACGACCCGTGGCGGCTGACCGGGTCGACCGGGAACGACGACGATGTCTTCGACGCGTCCGATCTGTGCGCTGCCAGCGTCGAGAAGTGGCAGTCGCATGACGCGGAATGCATAGATCACCTCGGCCGCCATGGGCCGAAGGCTACCCCCGACGCTCGGTCAGGTCTTTGACACTTCGACGAGGGTGTCGTAGAAGGCGACGCCTCCGCCCCAGTCGGTGAGGGTGTCGTTGGTGAGACTGTTGGCGATGTTGCCGTCGGGGTGATGATCACGCCACCAACCCCAGGGGACGACGACAACACCGGGCCGAACTCGATTGGAGATTCGTGCCGGCAACTCGAGGCGTGCTCGATGATTGTGCACGGTGACGGTTTCGCCATCGACGATGCCCCTCGCGATTGCGTCGACGGGGTCGAGTTCGACGTAGGGGCCGTCTTCTGCTCCGCCGTGGGTATCCATATGGCTGTACGCCGAGTTGAGGAACCGAAGGTGGCGTTTCGCGGTGATCAACTGCAAAGGGAACTCTGCGGCGCGAGCCCCGCGGGGTCCTTCTGTTGCTGGAACATAGGTGGGCAAGCGTGGCTGACCCATTCGTTCAAGGGTGGCACTGACAAATTCCACTTTTCCTGACGGTGTGGGGAACCCGCCGTCGGCCCACGGGCGGCCGTCCTCGGGGTAGGGCACACGGATGCGGTACTCCTCGCGGAGACGGTCGATGTCGACGGTCGGGAGGGAGTCGCGGATGATCGTCTCGTCGTCGTCGAACAGCGCTGGTTCCGTGAGTCCCATCGCTCGAGCGATTCGGCGGAAGCATTCGGTATTGCTGACGGCCTCTCCGAGGGGTTCGATTGCGGCTTCGTTCCAGCCGAGCCAGAGATGGCCCCAGGACAAGGTGACGTCGATGGCCTCGAGTTGGGTGGTGGCAGGAAGCACGATGTCGGCGTACTTAGCGCTGTCGGTCATGAACTGTTCGTGCACGACACAGAACAGGTCATCTCGGGCCATTCCTTCCCGAACTGCTTCGGCATTAGGCACGATCACCATGGGGTTGCAGTTCCAGACGATTAGCGCTTTCACCGGTGGTTCGGTGTCGAGCAGGATCTCACCGAGCCGACTCATGTTGAGGGTGCGGGGTGTGCGCCCGGCGAGGAGGTCTGGCCGGGCGAGGGCAGCTTCGTCTTCGAGCACTGCCTGCCACGAGCCAACGCTGCGTGCGATCCCGCCACCGCGGTGACGCCACGCCCCGGTGAGGGCGGGCAGGCAGGCGAGGGTGCGGAAGAACATTCCACCGTTCTCGTGATGCTCGGCTCCAACGAGCGTTCGAATCGCAACCGGTGAACTGGTGGCATAGTCGCGCGCAAGTGTTTCGATGGTGTTTGCGTCGACACCACACTCGGTTTCAGCCCATTCAGGTGTCGTCGCGGCAACGGCTTCAACCAGTTCGTCGTATCCGAGCGTGTGAGCGGTCACCCAGTCGTGATCAAGCAGGTCATCGCGGATGATGACATGCATCATGGCGAGCATGAGCGCGATGTCGGTACCGGGCAGAGGTTGGATGAATTGGTCGTTCGGTCCAGTGGCTGCCTCAGCCGTGATGGTGCGAATCGGATCGATCACGATGAGTCGCGCGCCTGCTGACCGAGCCGTTTCGATTGTGGGCCAGAGATGGCGGTTGGTGAGTCTGGTGTTGGTTCCCCAGAGGATGATGAGCTTCGAGTGTTCGAGTTCCATCGGGTCGAGTCCGAGGCCGCTGCCATTGGTCATTGACATGCCGGCGCCGACGGTGGGTCCGCAGATGTTTCGGAGGAGTCGGCTGGCCCCGATGTGGTTGAAGAACCGCGCCGAAATTCCCTGAAGGGCGAGCATCGACTGATTGCCTGCATCGCTGAAGGGGAGGATGGCTTCGGGTCCGTCGGTGGCGATGATGGTGTTGAGTCGTTCGCCGATCTCGAAGAGTGCTTCTTCCCAGCTGATCTGTTCGAACTGCCCCGACCCTTTTGGCCCGGTGCGCCGCATCGGGTGGAGGAGTCGGTCAGGGTGGTACACCCGGTCGAGAAACCGATTGACTTTCGGACACAGTTCGCCGGCCGAGAACGGATGGTCGTCGTCACCTCGGAGCCGAACGGCGGTGCCTGAACTGTCGACCTCTGCGACCCATCCGCAGGAGTCGGGGCAGTCGTGGTGGCAGACACCGTGGACCATGCGGAGTCCATCGTTCGTTGTGCGGCTCATCTCGTCATCGTAGGGTCGCTGCCAACGAAGTACCGTCGTGGGATGGCTCGCTGGTCCGGATCGGGAGTGGTTCGCAATTGGGCTGGCAACCAGGCCTGCGTTCCCGCCGAGGTGCTCTCGCCGTCGTCCACTGGCGAGGTGGCGTCGATCGTGTCGCGAGCAGCCGCCGATGGACGTCGAGTGAAGGTGATCGGTGCCGGGCATTCCTTCACTGCGACAGCGATGACCGATGGGATGTTGGTTCGTCTTGGTGCCATGGACAAGATCCTTGAGGTCGACAACTCGACGATGAGGGTGAGGGTTGAGGCGGGTATCACCTTGCACAAACTCAACCGTCAGTTACATGACCTTGGTTTGGCGCTTCCAAATCTGGGTGACATTGATGTTCAGACCGTGGCGGGAGCGATTTCTACGGCTACGCATGGCACCGGTGTCGAACTCGGCAATCTCGCGACCATGGTGGTGGGCATGGTGCTGGTCGACGGACTGGGCCACGTTGTGCGAATCGAGGGCGACGATCCACTGTTGAGCATCGCGCCGGTGTCGCTTGGTGCGCTGGGCATCGTCTGTGAGGTCACGTTGCAGTGCGTGCCGTCGTTTCGGTTGCATGCCCACGAAACGATTGAGCGGCTCGACGATCTGCTGCTCGACATTGAGGGTTTCGCTGCGAGTGCCGACCATGCTGAGTTCTTCTGGATGCCGGGAGCTCGTCGCTGTCAGGTCAAACGCAATGACCGAACTGAGGCT
>JBDQKN010000188.1:0-4239 GCA_040263235.1 Ilumatobacteraceae bacterium | reverse complement strand
CGACGACCTCAGTCGTCGTCCCGCTCATCGTGGTCGTCATCGTCATCGTCATCGTCATCGTCGTCGTCGTCGTCGTCGTCATCGTCGTCATGATCATCGTCGTGGTAACCGGAGGTCGGAATCTCAGTTGACGACACCTCGGGAACAATCTGACCATCAACGAGTTGGGCTTCGAATCGCACTTCCACCGTTGATGATTCGAATCGAACCTCGACGCTCTTCGTCGCCGAGTTATGGGCAGCGTGGGTGACCGTCCAGCCGCCTAGTTCTGTTGTATCGACTATCACCAGATAGCCGTCAACTTCATCGACAGTGACAGTTCCGACCTGATCCAGATTGAACGTTGTCGGCGACGGATCGGGTGCCACTGTCGTGGATGGTGCCGGCATTGGGGCGGTGGTGGTTGGCGCTGTCACGGGGGCGGTAGTGCTCGGAACTGGCACTGTTGTTGACGCCACGGTGGTGTCGTCGCTTTGCTCGGTGGCAGCAGCGACAACTGCTGTTGGCCGAATGGCTTCCGTCACCGATTCGTCAGCAATGGGAAGGATTGAGTCTGTCGACTCCGATGCCGCGACGTCGGCGCCTGAGGTCACAACGGCTGCAATTGGAACCGGGATCGTGAGGTCGATCACTTGCGCATCCGGGAGGATCACGGCCGAGGCTGCTGCTTCGCTCGGCGCAGCATCAAAGATTGTCGTGTTCACCATGGCAGCAGCCGAGCCTGCAGCGATGACACCGATGAGGGAGAGTGCGGTGGCAGTGGTCGTTTTCATAGGAGGTCCTTTCGTTTTTCGAACTGGGTGCCACGGTAGGGAATCAATGGCAGCGCAGAGCCGAAGAAGATCCAAGGGACGTCCAAGAAGCGGTGCCGGATCGGCAGGTCGGCCGCATCGGGCTCCGAGAGTGGAACAATCATGTCGTGCGCCTCTTGCTGATTGAAGACGACGACGCGATCGCTGGCTCCTTGGCGGGCCCACTCGGCAACGCTGGATTTGAGGTCGCACGTGTGGCAACAGGTGGTGACGGCATCGCAGCGGTGCTCTCAGGCCCCGAACCAGCGGTGGTGCTGCTCGATCTCGGACTGCCGGACATGGATGGCTATGACGTTTGCCGCTCGATTCGGGCATCGTCCTCGGTTCCGATCATTGTCGTCACTGCGCGAAGTGATGAGTTCGACCGTGTACTTGGCCTCGAACTCGGGGCAGATGACTACATGGTGAAGCCCCTTGGATCGCGAGAGTTGATCGCTCGAATTCGTGCTGTACTCCGCCGTTCGCGTCCCAGCGGAATGGAGCACTCTCCGGAACCGGAAGAACTCGAGCGACTCACGGTGGGGCCGCTCGTCATCGATAGGCGCACCTATCGGGTCTACCTAGCTGACGAAGAAATCTCATTTACGCCGAAGGAGTTCGAGCTGTTGGTCTTCTTGGCTGAAGATGCGGGAGCTGTGCGAACTCGCACCGACATCGTCGAGCACGTGTGGGATGCGAACTGGTTTGGGCCGACCAAGACTGTCGATGCTCATGTTGCAGGGATCCGCAGAAAGCTCGGGAACTCGGCGTGGATTGAGTCTGTTCGAGGTGTGGGATTTCGTCTGGAGGAACCGGCCGGATGAGGTTCAGACTCACGGCGGTCTTGGTCGGCGTTGTTCTGCTCGTGTTGCTCGTTCAAGACCTCCCACTTGTTGCGCATCTTCAGACGGTTGAGCGAGATCGGCTGGTGACCAAACTCGAGCGCGACGCGTTCATCCTCGCGGGACGGGTTGAGGAGGCGCTGCAGGCTTCAGACGCCGTGTCCGATCCCGGGTTGCTCGGCGTGATCGAGCGCTACCAGAGTTCAGAACAAGTGAGCGTGGTGATCACCGATTCGGATGGCATCGCTGCCTTTGGGCCCGATTTTGATACCGACGAAGATTTCACCAACCGGCCAGAGATCGTGACTGCCCTCAGTGGGCGTCCAAGCACCGGTGAGAGAGATTCGGTCACTCTCGGAGCCGAGCTGTTCTTCGTAGCGGTTCCCGTTCTCTCTGGAGATGAAGTGGTGGGGTCGGTTCGAATCACGACCAGTGCATCCGCCATCGACGATGAGGTGCGTAATCGAATTCTTGGGCTTGGCGTTGTCATCCTCATTTCAGTAGGCATAGCGGCGGTGGCGGCGGCCGTTCTTGCTTGGTCGGTAGCCCGGCCCTTGAAGCGGTTAACAACGGTGACGGAACGTCTCGCCGCCGGGGACCTGTCGGAACGGGCTGAGGAGCGTGAGGGGCCACCGGAGGTCCGATCGTTGTCTCGGTCCGTCAACGACATGTCACAGCGGCTTGAGCAGTTGGTTGCGCGTCAACGCGCCTTCGCAGGAACGGCATCCCACCAACTTCGAACTCCGCTCACCGCCCTTCGGCTACGCCTGGAATCCCTCGCTACAGCGCTTGATGGCGATCATCGAGTAGCCGATGTGCATGCGGCGGTTGCCGAGACAGATCGCCTTCGAAGAATGATCGAGGGTCTGTTGCTGCTCAGTCGGGCCGAGGATGCTGCCGTGGCTCCAGATGTTGTCGATCTGGCTGAAGTGGCTGCTGAGCGAGTCTCCTACTGGGAGCCACTTGCTGAGGAACGGTCGGTTCGAATGGAGTGGAGTGGTCCCGCATCGCTTCCGGTGCGAGCAGTGCCCGGGGGAGCCGAGCAGATTGTCGACAATCTGGTCGACAACGCCCTCGACGTTGCGCCAGCAGGTTCCGTGATAACGGTCTCCGCTATGGCCGCAGACGGGTCCGTTGACCTGCATGTAGTCGACTCGGGCCCTGGCTTGTCACCAGAGCACCGCGAGCAGGCCTTCGACCGATTCTGGCGAGGAGTCGACGCCAGCCCCGGTGGGTCGGGGCTGGGCCTCGCAATCGTCAGGCAGCTCGTTGAGGCCGCTGGTGGATCGGCTCGACTCGATGAGGTCGCGTCGGGCGGGATCGATGCTGTTGTGACGTTCAGGCAGCCCTGAGGTCGTCGAGTACCTTCGCCCACCGATCCGGGTCAGACTTGTATGGAGCGTAGAAACTGAGTCGGTCGACGATGTCGCCATAGCGGCGGGTCAGTTCGCTACCGATCTGTTCTGGCTCTCCGACTACGGCGAAGGTGTTGAGAATTTCGTCGTCGATCACTTCGCCCATCTTCACCCACTCGCCGGCCTTGGATAGTTGATTGAGTTCTGCCTGCATGTCGCCCCATCCATGAACGTCAAGGACCCCTCGGTACGCAGGCGTCGACCCGTAGAACGCGATCTGCTGCTTGGTTGCCTGGGTGGCCTTTGCCATCTCCTCTTCGGTGTTGCCGGTAACGACAAACAAGGGCCCGGAGATCTCGAAACCCTCCATGGTGAGCCCGGCTTTTGCTCGGCCTCGCTCGATGGCGGGGATGGTGACCTCTCGCATGTACTTCTCGGTTGTGAAGCCGTGAACGATCATCCCGTCACAGGTTTCGCCTGCCACCTCGGTCATGAGCGCCCCGACTGCTGCGATGTAGATCTTCGGCACACCGAAGCCTGAGAGGTCGGATTTGTCAGGTGTGAAGAACGGGGTCATCAGAGTATGGGAGTAGAAGTCACCCCTGAAGTTCAGCGCGGAATCGTTCAACCAGCAGTCCCAGATCGCTCGAACAGCGAGGATCATCTCGCGCATTCGCGGCGCTGGATGGCTCCACTCCATCGAGAAGCGTTTCGTGATATGCGGCTTGATCTGGGAGCCGAGTCCGAGAATGAATCGGCCCTTGGAGAATGCCTGAAGATCCCATCCGAGGTTTGCCAGCAGCATGGGATTTCGGGCGAAGGCGACCGCAATCGACGTTCCGAGTTCGATGTTCGAGGTGTCGGCTGCGGCCTGAACCAAGGGGAGAAATGGGTCGTGAGCGGTCTCCGCAGTCCAGGCACCGTCGTAACCAGCGGCTTCGAGTTCCCGGGCCGAGGACGCGGCCTCGGCGAGTCCACCCATGAGCGTTGCATCGATCTTCATGGCTCGACCGTAGTCGCTGGCCTTCGAACGGCCTGATCCGGGCTTACTCCTGATCGCGCAGAAACTGCTCGACCTCGGCCCGGGAACTCGAAGCCGCTGGTTACGACGGTGCCTGGACTGCGGAGACCGCTCACGACCCTTTTCTCCCCTTGGTTCAGGCCGCAGCCGACACCTCGAATATCGAACTCGGCACGTCGATTGCGGTCGCCTTCGCCCGAAATCCCATGCTGCTGGCAAACCTCGGATGG
>JBDQKN010000187.1:0-4273 GCA_040263235.1 Ilumatobacteraceae bacterium | reverse complement strand
GCGCTCGTGCGTGCCAACGAGATCATCCTCGACTCATTCACGACCGACCCAACAAACATTCCGATCCCACCCGGCCATGTCGTTCGTGCACTGCCAGCTGACGGCGAACTCATCGCGACCATCGGCGACGACGCCGGCGGCGACCTCGTCATCGTTGTCGACCGCGACGTTGAACCGCCGCTGATCACCACCCTCGGCGCCCTCACCGGCGAACCGTCTCCTCGTTACTTCCCCACCGATATTCGACACGACCCCGCCGGCACCGTTGTCACCGTTGCTGACACCACCAACTTTCAGACCATCCTCATCACCCCCGGCGCAACAGAACCGATCTATCTCCCCGACCTCGCACTTGCCGTGCACCCCTCCCTCGTCGTGACCAACCAAACCGTTGGCGACCGCGCTGAGATCGGCATGTTCGACATCGAAGGCAACCGAATACGCACTATCCCGACCCCGGCGGTTCGGGGAGGAACCATCTCGGCAAATGGTGAACGATTCGTATTCGTCACCCGCGACGGCAGGGTCATGAGAACCATGCCAACAACCAACAGCGTTGATGAACTCTCCAACCTTCAGATCGGCACCGACGCTGCAATCACTCAGGTGACCTCAACGGTCGGAGGCGCACGGCTCTGGGCCATGAGTGAACACCGAGCCGCCCTCATCGCCCTCGACGGCGACATCCTTGGCCGATGGGTCACCAACGCCCCAATCGACGTCGCCCCGCTTACCTCCCACTCACGATGCGCAGTCGTGCACACCGACAACACCTCTCGCCTCATAGACCTTGTCAACGGGCGAGAACTCGCCGAGGTCCCAGACATAACCGGGCTCAGCCAGAGCGGCGACGGCTGCCTCGTCACCGGCGTCCGGACCGGTGAGGAACGCACACCCGTTCTCATAGGACCATTCGGTGTACTCGACCTCGGATCGCGTCGAGTGCTCGCCATGGCCCCCGACTCGACTGCTGTCATCCTCACCGATGATGCCGGGGCGGTTCTCGTCACCACCGACGACCTCAACCGCGCCGAGAACGGTGGCGACCCCGCCGACCTTCGACCAATCGGGCCGGTGGGAGACCTCTACTCGTTCATCCCCGACTGAAACACCGCACCACGCTCAACGCTACGGACCTAGGGTTCAACTGTGGACGAGACGGTCACCATAGAACGAGCAACCATCACCGACCTTGAGCCTCTCGTCGCCCTCGGATGTGCATTCGCTGCCGAGCACGACACCACACCACCCGACGCCAACCGGATACGTAACGGAATGACACCGTTACTCGAACACGACCGCCACGGAATCGTCCTCATCGCTCAACGGGGCGCCACCCTCATTGGTTACGCCGTCATCTGTTGGAGTTGGTCGGTGGAGATCGGTGGATTCGAGGTCGTCCTCGACGAGGTGTACACCACCGAACGAAACTCCGGCGTCGGATCCCTGCTCATCGAAGCCGTCGACCATGAATGCGCGTCACGAGGGGTGCTGCGAATCTTCCTCGAAACTGAACGGCGCAACGAACGAGTCCGAGGCCTCTACCTCCGGCACGGCTACACCGAAGACGATTCGATCTGGATGTCTAAAACACTGTGAGATCGCTCGTCGTCGCACTCACCTGCATCGGTCTTCTCGGCTGCGCCGACGACACCGACGCCGTCGCTCCCATCGACGCCACCGTCGAGATCACGGCCACCGGATGTAGAAATACCCTCGGCCGAGGGATTGGAACGATCATCGCTCCTGGGCTCATCCTCACCTCAGCACACACCCTCGCTGGCGCTACCGACATCACCATCGAGCACGGGAAGTCGACCGTTGCCGCCCATCTTGTGGCCTTCGACCCAGCGATGGACCTCGCCATCGTCGGGATCGACCCCTCCACTACCGCTGATGTCGTCGCCATCACCAACAACCCACTGAGCACCGTGGATGCACCTGAAACCACCGGAACCATCATCGTCAGGCGTGGCGATCGGCTCCTCACCATGCCCGCAACGATCGTGAGGCGGGTCGAGATCACCACCGACGACATCTATGGCGACACGAGTGTCAAACGACCCGGCTACGAATTGCGAGCGAACATAGAACCAGGCGACTCCGGTGCACTGCTGATCGTGGCCGGAGAAGGTGTCGCCGTTATCTGGTCCCGGAGTCGAAGGACAGACGAACGAGCCTGGGCAATCGACCCGGTCAGAGCGGGTGAAAACATCAGAGCGCAACTGGCTGATGGCATACCTAACACCATTGATCGAGAACGCTGCTGAACGACGTCAGGTCGAACCCGACGCCAACAACGCCAACCGCGACATCGCCGCGTCGTCGAACACGCCAAACACATCGTTGACCACGCTGCCGACCACCGAGCGCAACGCCACATCACCTTCAGACCGAGTCGATGGCACCGCCGCTGTCAGTACCACCACCCGCTCACCAGCAGCAGCCAACACCGCCGCCCGACCAATGGTCCTCCACACAACATCGCCCGAGGTCAGACCCGGTCGGTCGCGCACAAAGGGTCCGGCCGTCTCAATCACCCATCGCCCGCCGGTCACGTCAAGAGCAACCGTGGCAACGAGACCAGTGCCTGAAATTCTTTCCTCGGACACGTTGGCAAACCCCGCCTCGGCGAGAACCCGTGCGACCACATCTCGACCCGAACCACCATCCCACACGAGCTCAACCGGGTCCCCCTCGCGCCTCACCCGATCACGAGCGAGTTCAACGTAATTCTCATCGAGGTCGATACCGATAAATCGTCTGCCGAGCCTCGACGCCGCCACCAACGTCGAACCCGACCCCATGAACGGGTCCAGCACCAGATCGTCCGCATAGGTGTACAACTCGATCAGCCGGGCAGGTAACTCCACGGGGAACGGTGCCGGATGCCCAACCCGCCGGGCACTCTCGGTTGGCACGTCCCACAGATCAAGCGTGTCAGCCATGAAATCCTCGGCCGAGATGGTGGAGCGATACGGCAACCCGGCCCGCTCTCGCTTCGCTGGTGTAACCGCACGCTGAAACCGGCCCTTCGATGCCACCACCACTCGTTCAGTCAAGTCGCGCAAAACCGGATTCGACGCGCCGCGGAATGAACCCCAGGCACAGGAACCATTCGCGCCAGCACCCTTGCGCCACACGATCTCACCGCGCAACAACAACCCCAGTCGATCTTGCAAAATCTGGATCACATCTGCGGACAGGCTCCGGAACGGCCGTCGGCCGAGATTCGCAACGTTCACGGCGATCCGTCCCCCTGGCTCCAACACCCGGACACACTCGGTGAACACGTCGCTCAACATCTCGAGATACTCGATGTACGACGAGGGAATTCCGTCCCGCTCAAGTTCGTTCTCGTACTGCTTGCCGGCGAAATACGGAGGCGAGGTCACCACAAGTGCCACCGACCGATCGTCGATCATCGACAGATCGCGAGCATCTCCATGGACGAACGACTCAACAACGGGCTGTGGATCAGCGATCTGCTCGTCATCATCGAGCATCGGCGGCTCAAATCGCCCGTAGAAACCCGAGGCGTCATGCGACTCACGTCGTCCCGCACCGAAATCCGATGTGGAGGTCCGCCTCCGCTCCGCCACGCGGCAACCCTACGCGAGCCGTCGCGCGCCGCGCGCGATGGCACTCAGATCGGGCCGAGAACCCGATCCAAATATTCGTTGCGGAAAGTCCCCTCGGGATCGAGAGACGCGCGGGCAGCCACAAACTCAGACCACCGCGGATACCGGGTCTCGAGAACCTCGGCACTCAGCCAGTGCATCTTGCCCCAGTGGGGACGACCACCGTATGAGTCCATGATCGTCGCCACCTGCTGGAAGTACGACTCATACGGTGCACCCCGATACTGATGAACCGCTATCCAGCCATTACGACGCCCGAACCCCGTTGATAGGGCGAGATCGTCTGCAGCAGACACCCGCACCTCAATCGGGAAGAGACTCGGGAAACTCAGATGCTCAGTAACTGCCCGCACACGCTGAACGGCCTCGGCGAGACACTCAAGTGGGATGCCGTATTCCATCTCAACGAACCGGACCATGCGCGGGCTGGAAAACACACGAAAGCTCTCATCGACCAATTCGCGCTCAGACACCGAGGATGAGACGACCTTGGCAATCCGTGGTGCCAAGTGAGGCCACCGGCGCCCAACCCGACAGACCGCTCCAAACGCGAGATTCTCGCCCACGTACTTGTCGCGAACGACCGACAGTCGCGACGGGCGGTCGAGTGGAGCCTCGGTTCGGTCATTGCG
>JBDQKN010000186.1:0-4366 GCA_040263235.1 Ilumatobacteraceae bacterium | reverse complement strand
GGCTATCGAGGACACGATTCGCCGCACCCGCCAGTTCGCCGTTCGTCAAGAGCGCTGGTTCCGCCGAGATCCTCGCATCACGTGGGTTGACATCTCGGCTGATCCCGTCGCTGAAGCCGGGCCGGTGGTCGCTGGCCTCCTGCCGTAGTGTTGGTGCCAGATGGACCTCACCCTCACCAAACACCATGGCCTTGGGAATGATTTCCTTGTGCTTGATGTCGGTCAGATCGATGGCGATCTCGACTGGTCTGCTCAGGCCCGGGAATGGTGCGATCGGCGACGCGGTATCGGAGCAGACGGACTCTTGTTGCTCGAACGCCGACCGGACGGTCGGCTGGGGATGCGCCTGTTCAACGCAGATGGATCCCCAGCAGAAATGAGCGGTAACGGCATCCGTTGTCTGGTCCAAGCAGCTGATCGGGCCGCAGGCGAGCCAGGTGGGCGCTATGTGGTCGATACTGCTGCGGGGGAGCGGATCGTTGAGGTGCTCGAACGGGTCGATGTCGACACTTCGATCCTCGCGGCGCAGATGGGTGAGATCACACAAATATCGGCCCCACTTGGCTGGGAGCGCACGAGATGCCATCCCGACCGACCGGTCGCGCATCTCTCCCTTGGTAATCCGCATGCTGTTGTCGGTGTGGACGATGTGGCTGATGTCGACTTGGCCGAACTCGGCTCACTTGTCCCCGATATCAACCTCGAGGTCATATCGCCTGGCCCCGAGCACAACGCGATCACCATGCGGGTTCATGAGCGTGGGGTTGGAATCACCGAGGCGTGCGGAACCGGAGCATGTGCTTCGGCAGCAGCCGCCTTGGCATGGGGCCTGGTGCCCCATTCGGCGCCCGAGGTGCTGGTCCACATGGATGGCGGGGATGCTCGAGTAAGCGTCGACCATGTGGCCGGTATGGCGACCCTCGTCGGACCAGCGACGTTCGTTGCCACGATCTCGGTGCTGCTGTGAGCAATCCGTATTCCGAAGCGCTCGGCTCAACGCTGATCGATCGCACGGTTCGGGAACGGATTGTGCTCGTGGGTGTGACGCTCCCGGGGTCTCACGAAGAGGCCACCGAGGCGGGGCTCGACGAGCTGGAGCGTCTCGTGGATACGGCGGGGGCCGATGTCGTGGCCCGAATGGTGCAACGCCGTGATGCCCCCGACCACACCTGGTTCATAGGGAAGGGCAAGGCAGAAGAACTTCGAACTCTCTGCCTTGCAGTAGACGCCGACACCGTGGTCTTTGACAATGAACTCCACCCGGCGCAGCAGTTCAACCTTGAGAAACTCCTCGGTCGAACGGCAATCGATCGCACGGCGGTGATCTTGGACATTTTCGCTCAGAATGCTCGGACTCAAGAGGGCCGAGCGCAGGTGGAACTGGCTCTGTTGCGTTACCGGTTGCCCCGGCTTCGCCGAGGGTCGTCAGCGAAACTGTCCCAGCAACGTGGCGGGATCGGCTCGAGGCTCGGTGGGGGAGAGACCAAGCTTGAGGTTGATCGCCGTCGTATCAACCGACGAATTCGGTCACTCGAGATCGAATTGCGTGAACTGGCCGATACCAGGAGCCTTCAACGCAAAGGCCGCGACCGCAGCGGCTTGGCTCAGGTCACCATTGTTGGATACACAAATGCTGGTAAGTCAACGCTGTTGAATCGCCTGACCACGGCTGGGGTGTTGGTTGAAGACAGGCTCTTCGCCACGCTCGATCCAACCACTCGACGCCTCTCGTTGCCAGGTGGTGAACCCGTGTTGCTCACCGACACCGTCGGGTTCGTTCGCCGTCTTCCGCATGGGCTTATCGAAGCGTTCAAAGGCACCCTTGAGGTGGCGGTCATGGCCGACCAGTTGGTTCATGTTGTCGACTCCTCCGATGTCGATCCCGAGGGTCAGATCGCGGCTGTTCGCGAGGTGCTTTTAGAGATCGGCGCCGACCGGGTGCCTGAGTTCATCGTCTTCAACAAGATCGATGTCGATCCCGAGGTGGTCGATGAGTTGCTTGCCGATTATCCGGGCTCGGTTGCGGTTAGCGCCATCACCGGGGAAGGGATTGAGCACATGCTCGCCATACTCGGAGATCGCCTTCGGTCGCTCACTTCGGTGGCTGAACTGCTGATCCCCTGGGCACGCGGAGATGTCATTGCCTCGGTTCACCGCGAAGGAGCCATCGTTTCGACACGCGAAGAGACCGATGGAATGCGTATACGGGCACGGTTGGCAGGACCATCTCTTGGCCGTCTTGCCGAATGGGTGGTAGAACCGCCTCGAAATGCCGATGTCAATGCGAAGGGCTGCGATGAGTGAACCATTTGTTCCCCCGCCCTACCCCTATGACCGGCTCGACCGGTTTCGGCATTTGGCGGATCGGTTCACTGATGGTGTGATCGACTTGTCGATCGGCACGCCGTTCGATCCACCACCCGACTCGGTGATCGATGCATTCGGCTCATCGGGCGCAGAGCGTGGCTATCCGGCTTCGATTGGATCGGCGGCGTTGCGTGCGTCGATCCGTCGATGGATGGGCAGACGTTTCGATATCGATGTGCAGGAGTCCCACATCGCAGCCTGTATTGGGACCAAGGAGTTCGTCGGGACTCTTCCCCAATGGATGCGGCTGCGAACTCCAGACCGGGACACGGTTTTGCACCCCGCCATGGCCTATCCGACGTACGCGATGGGAGCCGAGCTTGCAGGGTGTCGGGCAGTGGCTGTGCCGTCGCTCTCCAATGGGGCACTCGATCTTGGGGCGATAGATCAGGCTGATGCCGACAGAGCGTTACTGCTCTGGACCAACAGTCCATCGAATCCCACGGGTTCACTTGATGATCTCGGTGCGGTGGCGAACTGGGGACGTCGCCAGGGGGTGCCGGTGTTCTCCGACGAGTGCTATGTCGAATTCACATGGAATGGCAGAGGCCGAACCATTCTCGAACATGGCACTGACGGCGTGGTGGCGGTGCATTCGCTGTCGAAGCGGTCCAACCTTGCTGGGGCGCGCGTCGGTTTTTATGCAGGCGATGCCGAGTTGGTCCACTATCTCGCAGAGGTCCGAAAGCACGTGGGAATGATGGTCCCCGGACCTGCGCAGACGGCAGCGGTGGCAGCACTTGATGACGACGAGCATGTGCGTGTTCAACGGGACCGATACCACCATCGTCTTGAAACGATGGCTTCGATCCTCGGTGGCTGGGCAGGAATAGATATCGCCATGCCCGACGGGGGTTTTTATCTCTGGTTCGAGGTGGGTGATGCATGGGCATTCACCGAGCGTCTGATGGCTGATGCAGGAACACTCGTCAGCCCCGGGGAGTTCTACGGCCCGGGCTGTTCATCGTTCGTGCGGGTTGCGGTTGTTCAGCCCGACGACCGACTTGCCCTAGTCGCTGAACGCCTCGCCGGGGGAGAACGTTGAGTGGGGTGACTTCTCGCTCGATCATGGCCTCGAGCGTTGCTGGGGTGGCGTTCATTGTGGGGTTGGTCCTTGGTGCTGACGCGCTGATCGCAGCTTCACGGGTTGAATCCGATGCAGTTCGCGTGGTCGGTGGATGCGAGACGGTCGTTGCACTAGAAGCTGCAGGGGTCTACCGCGTTTCAGTCGAACTGTCGGGTCCGACAGTCGACGTGTCGACATCGTGCATCGATGTAGCTGCAGGTGAGAGGGTCGGCGTTGTCGAGCAGGTGACGCTGGTGGCACCGAATGGCTCTGAGGCAACCCTCGTAGCCGGTTCTGATGGTGCACTCACTGACGGCCCCGGATGGACTCGCCAGCGGTTGGGATCGGTTCGTGTTGATGCCCCTGGCGAGTTTGTTGTGATCCCGAAGGGCCCGTTGGTGACGGGTGCGGTCGTGAGCCTTGGAGTTGATCCGGGTTCGATCCGAAATGGCGGTCTGACTGTCGCAGCGATCTTGATCGGCGTGGCGGTGGTGGTTGCTGCTATCGGGCTACGACCGCGTCGTGGACCGAAGATCCCGAGCGGACAAGGCCGACCAGTGATTCCGGTGAATGCACCCGCCGGTGCCAACATGTGGGCGCCACCCGATCCGGCAGATCGGCGCGGATGACCGAGCCTTAGAGGCGCCGCATCACGGTGACTACTCGCCCGAAGACGGCGACATCGTCGGCCGGGAACTCCATGGGCTGCATCGTCGGGTTGGCCGGCACCAGAACGATATTGGTTCCTCGCTGCTGGTAAGTCTTCACCGTGGCCTCGCCTCCGGGGATGCCTGCAACGATGATGTCGCCCTGGTTGGCGTGGTCTTGCTGGACGGCGATGACGAAGTCACCGTCCAGGATGCCGAGGTCGATCATCGAGTCACCTCGTACTCGGAGCATGAACAGTTCGCCGTCGCCGGTGAAGTCCATAGG
>JBDQKN010000185.1:0-4370 GCA_040263235.1 Ilumatobacteraceae bacterium | reverse complement strand
GTCGACGACATCGAGATGGGCATCACGCATGTGGTGCGCGCAGAGGAACATCTGCCAAACACCCCGAAACAGCAGATGCTCTGGACTGCACTTGGGCACGAACCGCCGGTCTGGGGACATGTGCCTGTGCTCGTGAACGAGCAGCGGAAGAAACTCTCGAAGCGGCGCGACAAAGTGGCTCTCGAGCAGTACCGGGAGGAGGGGTACCTGGCAAACGCCGTTGTGAACTACTTGATGACGCTTGGTTGGTCGGCTGGCGACGACCGCGAGATCCTGCCCTGGGCAGAGATCGAGTCGTTGTTCCGGCTCGAGGATGTGAACCTTTCTCCTGCCTTTTTCGATGTGAAGAAGCTCGCGGCATTCAACGGGGAATACATCAGGATGATGACCGATGATGCCTTCGCCACTGAGTGTGCCCGTTGGGTTCCGAGCGACTGGGACCGTGATCGGCTCACCGCCATTGCTCCACATATCCAGCCACGCTTGGTGACTTTCGCCGATCTCCCTGGTCTTGTCGACTTCATCTTCTGTGACGTGTCGATAGACGAGTCGTCGTGGTCGAAGACGATGTCCACAGAATTCGCCCGCCCGCTTCTGGCGGCTGCGCGCGAGGCGTATGAGGCATTGGCTGGGTGGGATGCCGAGGGATTAAAGACCACCCTCGAATTCGTCATGGAACCATTCGGGCTGAAACTCGGCAAGGCACAGGCCCCTGTTCGGGTGGCCGTCACCGGGCGAACCGTGGGGCCTCCACTCTTCGAATCACTCGAGGTCCTCGGTCGTGAAGAGTCGATCCAGCGCATGACTGCAGCCCTCGACCAAATGGCGGTCTGAGGGGTACTGGGTGCGTTCCCGTCGGCTCATCCTTGCGGTGGTGCTGCTCGGGGTCTCCTATTTGTTGGCGACTCTTGGCGAGGTGGTGATTGTTGGCCGGCAACACGCCAACCCGCCAACAGCGGCGCTGGTAGTGCTCGGAGCCGCGCAATACGATGGACGTCCTTCGGCACAGTTGGCAGCTCGGCTTGACCATGTCCTTGCCCTCTGGACTGTCGAGGAGACCGACTGGGTCATCGTGACGGGCGGGAGTCAACCGGGCGACCGCTTTACCGAGGCGGAGGCCTCGCGTCGCTATCTCGTCGATCACGGTATTCCCGCTGGGGTGATCTTGATGGAGTCGGCGGGTCGAACCACCTACGAGTCACTTCAAGGGGTTGCCACGCTGGTGGCCGCAGAATCGATCGAATCGGTGATCATCGTGACCGATCCACACCATGCACTGCGCTCGCGGATCATCGCTCAGCGTTCCGGCATTCCCGAGGTTCGGGTTTCCTCGACGCCGTCCTCGGTGGTGACCGGATGGGAGTCTGCTCGTCGCCATCTTGTTGAGGCCGGTGGGGTGGCGGTTGGGAGAATCGTCGGGTTCAAGCAACTCTCGGGCATCGGCTAATCAGGGTTGCCGAGACAGGGTCCACCGATACAATCTGGGGACCCGATGGGGTGTGGTGTAATTGGTAACACAGCAGATTCTGGTTCTGTTATTCAGGGTTCAAGTCCTTGCACCCCAACCACGAGACGACCGGCCCATGGGCCGGTCGTCGTCATTTCTGCCATCTGTGGCGGCGGGTGTCGTCTGCCGGAGTCGCTGATAGCGTTCCGCCCGCCACGAGGCCCGTTCGTCTAGTGGCCTAGGACACCACCCTCTCAAGGTGGCGGCACGGGTTCGAATCCCGTACGGGCTGCCAAGGCGGTTACACCGCTTGTTCACGAGCCACCGTGAGGTGGCTCGTGTCGCGTCCGGTGGCAATGTGGTAGGAATCGGTGAATGGGGGAGATTGCCGACCGAACACGATGGATGGATGCCACCGCGCAGGCTGAACTTGTAGCCAAGGGGGAGGTCACACCGACCGAACTGGTCGACGCTGCCACGGAACGCGTTGAGGCGCTCGATGGGCCTCTGAACGCAGTGACAACGCGGTGGTTTGATGAAGCACGACGGATAGCTAGCGATCCGCAACTGCCCGATGGGCCATTCCGTGGCGTGCCATTCCTCCTGAAAGATCTTCACGCTCACATGGCCGGAATGCCGTTGAGCAACGGCAACGTTGCTCTGCGAGATGCTGGGTATACCTCGACAGTCGATACCGAGCTTGTTGCACGGTTCAAGGCTGCCGGGCTCGTCATCTGCGGTCGCACGAATAGCCCCGAGATGGGAACCGTTCCGGTGACCGAGCCGGTGGCGTGGGGCCCGACACGGAATCCTTGGGATACCGATCGAACCCCAGGAGGTTCCTCAGGTGGTGCTGCTGCAGCGGTTGCAGCCGGCATGGTTCCATTCGCACATGCGTCGGACGGAGGTGGATCGATTCGAATTCCCGCTTCCTGTTGCGGATTGGTAGGGCTCAAGCCGTCGCAGGGGCGCGTGTCGACAGGGCCGTTTCGAGCTGAGACAGGTCTCGGCGTTGAACTTGCCGTCAGCCATTCCGTTCGCGACACCGCCCGACTGCTCGATGCCGTTGCCGGCCCCGCGATCGGCGACTCGGTCATTGCCCCACCGTCACCGATTGGTTTCGCCGACGCAGTGAACCGTGATCCCGGCCGACTGAGAGTTGGAGTGCTCGCCTCGCACCCGAGAGGTGGTGTGATCGATACCGAGTGTGCCGAAGCTGCAGAGGTTGGGGCTCGCATGCTTGAGGGGCTCGGTCATGATGTCGAGTACGCGTTCCCCGATGTCCTCGCTGACGATGAGACCGTGTCCAGGTTCATGGCGCTGTGGGCTGTTGGAGCAGCGATGAACGTTCGCTCATTCGCGGAGCTTCTCGGCCGTGAGGTGACCGAGAGCGACGTTGAGCCAATGAACTGGGCCCAGGCACAGTTCGCTCGTCGCATGTCGGGGGAGGACTATGCAGCGGCACTCGCTGCAGTTGCCGTATTCCGCCGAGATTGCCTGGCTTGGTGGGCCTCGGGCTTCGACCTACTGGTGACGCCGACCGTCGGTGAACTCCAGCCGTACATCGGCGAACACGACAACGATCCGTCGAACCCGATGGAACCGCTGCGGCGTGCTGCCGACTGGGTGGTGTTCACGCCACCGTTCAACACATCGGGGCAGCCGGCTATCAGCCTTCCACTTCACCAGTCAGCGACCGGTCTGCCGATCGGCGTGCAGCTCGTTGCGGCTTACGGTCGAGAGGACCTATTGATTTCGGTTGCTGCTCAGCTTGAACGGGCCCACCCGTGGGCTCATTTGCCTGCTTGATCGATTGAGGACATCCGTCAGCGGTCCGCACCGGACCCGCTGGTTACCGTGCTGGCCGGTCGAAGCCGGAGGTCGGTCAGGTGTGGACATCGATTGTCATCAGTGTGGTGCTGGGGTTTGGCCAACTAGGCGTCTCCCTCGGACCCCCATCGACCGGTGAGGTTGCTGACGCGCTTGTTGCCGCGGGTGTTATGGGTTCTGTTGAACCAGCCCAGCTCGACGAGCTTGCAGCACTTGTCGGTGCCGCTCGTGATGCTGGGGTTTTGGCAGGAATTGCATCGGGTGCTGATCCTGCGGATCGAGTCGAAGCAGTCGGTTCGTTCTGGGGAGTTGTCGGTCCTGAGTGGCGTGACGTCGCCGGTCGTTCAGTCCTCGACCTGATCACCTGCCGTCAGTCGATGGTGGCGGGCGGAGGCGAGGCTTGTCGTCGCGATCTTTCTCATGGACTTTGGTTGGCTCATGCAGAGCGACTCCGATCCACGATCGTCATGAGGCTGTCTATGGCTGAAGACCTTGGCCCGATCGATCGAGACCGTGTCACCAGAGCGCTCCTTATTGTGCGCGATCGGGCCGTGTTGCGCATGCTCTCAATCGTTGGCGATGAGGACGGCGCTCAGGGCGGCGGAGATCGTGAGGTGGCCTTGGAAGTTGGTGCGGTTCTCGGCGGTATCGCCGGCACGAGCGACGACGTGGCGGGTGAACGATGATGAGCAGCCGGCAGTTGACTCGTCCTGCGGCACTGGTTGTTTCATTACTCCTCAGTGGATGTGCCGGGGGCACTCAGGAGCCGGTTCCGAGGGCAACTCCCGATCCGGTAGATGATCCGGTTCCGGAGGTGTCGGTGGCGGTGGGCTCGGCTGCCAATGACGTCGGTCCGATTGTCGATATCGACAGTGCCGGATACCACCTTGACCCGAATGGTGTTCTGCTGGCAGCGATCATCATCTTGCACGGGGACGTTGAAGAAGCAGTTGCGGCAGGGCTTATCCGGCCGGTGGAAGTCGACGTTGCGCTGCTCGCTCTATCGAGCGGAACCCTCGATGACTGGGTCGGCTTTCTTGGGGCAGCCGAGTCTGCTCAGGTTCGACCAGCGATACGGGCCCACTCATCGCGC